>CAUZQF010000193.1:0-5168 GCA_963581905.1 Dehalococcoidia bacterium | reverse complement strand
CGAATTTCTACTAGCGATTGGGCGTGTACCGCTGTGCTCAGAGGCTGAATTAGCGCACCATAACCGAACGGCATGTCGTCCGGAATGCGGAAGGAGTGGGTCTCTGGCATGGTCAGGTACTGACTCATGGTGCCGTCGACCTCCCTGCCAAGTAGTTGGATGCTCTGGCAGAGGTTCTCCTTGCCTAGGATGCAGCGTTCGCAGGAGCCGCAATTAAGGTTGGGATTAAAAACCACATGATCGCCAGGTGAGAGGGAGGTTACTCCGGGGCCGATCTCCTTCACTATACCGGTGGCCTCGTGGCCGGGAACTCGTGGATATGCTACAGGTGTGTCGCCGGCGTAAATGTGTACGTCAGTGCCGCAAAGAGCGGTTGCCTTGACCTCAACCAGCACGTCGCCAACGGAAGGCTTTGGGTCTGGCGCCTCGGTAACTTTGATCTGTTTGGGTCCCTGAAGCTCTACCTGTCTCAATTCGTTATCCTCGGCTATGTTATTTGGTAATTTATTTTAGTGAAGGTTAGGAACGACTTCGTTGGCAAACATCTTGATCGACTTGTGCACCAACGTATGGTCGATCTTGCCGCCTACGTTGGATTCCATAATGAAGCCCTCCAATTGCAGGTCGTCCCTAAGCTGCTGGAGCCGGCTGGTCACGACGTCTGGTTCGCCAAATGCAAATCTGTCTCTGAGAAGGTCGTCGTAGGTGATAGTGGACAGGCTTGAGGATCTCTCAGCCCGTTCCTCACCCGCAGTAGTGCCTTCTTTTCCTATGGTGCCCGTGAACGCCCGTTGCAGCCTGGCATAGGCGTGTATGGAGCTTTCCTCAGGCTCGGAGAGGGCTTTTTCTTTTGTGTCTGCAACATAGATGGGAATTCGCAAGATTACCTGTCCGGTTCCGGGATGTCCTGCTTCTGCCCAGGCCTGACGGTACTCCTGTATTGCCTCGGCCAGCACCGGCACTGTCATGCCGCGTAGCCCGACCAGTATGTTGAGACCCATTTCGCCGTAGAGTGGGAAAGACTCTCGGGTGGTTGCCGCAGACCACAGTGGCGGATACGGCTTCTGAAAGGTCTTGGGTATGACGCACACTTCGTTAAAGGAATATACGTCGCCTTCATAGGAGAACTCTTCTTGTGACCATGCCAGTCTCATGACGTTCAAATATTCGAGGAAGCGTTGACGGCTCTCGTCATAAGGCACGTCGTAACCTTCGTAGACCCTGGTAAACCCGCTACGTCCTACGCCCAGGTCTAATCGGCCGTGACTAATGTTATCTAATGTGGCAACCTCTTCGGCCATGCGTACCGGATGGCCCAGAGGAAGGACCAGAACGCCAATGCCAATGCGAAGGTGAGTCGTCTGGCTGGCAATTGCAGTTGCGAGAATAAGGGGAGCCGATACGATGGAAGGAACGCCAGCGGTGCGCTCTGGTGTTGCGAAGTGGCGCTCTGCTAGCCACACCCCTGTGAAACCCTGTTCCTCCGCTAGTTTTGCAGTGAAGAACGCCTCATCAAATGCCTCGGTTTGACTCAGGCCATACCTGTAGTCGCATTCCATACTTAGCCCGATATGCATTGTGAAGGTCATGGCTATTCTCCGCGTTATTGTCGTTCAGATCGCTAGTATCTTATGTGTACCCCTTTGGATTTTGCAAAAGGTGGTTCAGAAAACGCGTCTTACATCATGCCTGTAATGAGTTTGTCCACCTGGGGCTTTGAGAGGCCTAGCTCACGGTGAGCCATTGGGCCGCCTTGATCTAGGACAGGTTCAGCCTGGTCAAGGCTCGGGTTGCCTTTGACCTGGTAGAAGATACCAATGTATATGTTCTCGTCCCAAACCATGGCTTTCTCGCAGGCTTCCTTCCAGTCGGTCACATCGTGATCCATGTCCCCTAGCTTGGAAACCCGCTGGCGGAAGAACTGGGCCGTGTTGTCACGATTGAAGGTGACGCATGGGCTCATCACGTCGATAAGAGCAAACCCCTTGTGCTGTATGGCCTGCTTCATCAACTCGGCCAGGTGCCGAGGATCGCCGCTGAAGCCGCGGGCAACAAAAGTCGCGCCGTTCATTATGGCTGCGGTCAGGGGATTATAGGTAGGCTCAATGTTGCCGAAAGGCGTGCTCTTAGTCTTCATGTCCAAGGAGCTTGTGGGTGATACCTGTCCCGTCGTCAAGCCGTAAATCTGGTTGTTCATGACTATGTAAGTCAGGTCCATGTTGCGGCGAGCGGTGTGAGTGAAGTGGTTACCACCAATGCCGTAACCGTCTCCATCGCCGCCGGTGACGATGACGTTAAGCTCGTGGTTGGCCATCTTGGCGCCGGTTGCTACGGCCAGGGACCGACCGTGCAGGGTGTGCATGCCGTACGAGTTGAAGTAGCCAGGGAAGTTGGACGAACAGCCAATTCCACTGACGGTAAGAATCTCGTGGGGAGGGATTGCCAGATCAGCTGCGGCCCTCTGCAAGGCGTTCAATACGCCGAAGTCGCCACAGCCCGGGCACCAGTCTGGTTCTACCGGCCCCTTGTAGTCTCTTGCAGTTAATTCAATTGTGGGTGTTGCTGCGCACATAGGTTGACCTCACTAAACCATTATTTCGTGGACTGGAACGTAGATATCTGTCTTGCCAGCCAAAATTTCTTGCACGCCCTCAACGATGTGATGTGGCATGAAAGGTTCACCGTCGTATTTGCGAATGTGGGCATCGACGCTAACGCCGTTTTCACCGCGCATGTAGCGATGGAACTGGCCGGAGTGATTGTTCTCAATAATAATTGTCTTTTTCGCCTTGGATATAACATCGGCTATGGCATCGCCGTGGAAAGGAACAATCCACTTTACGGGAAGGTAGTTGGCAGTTACGTCCTTCTCATTTAGCTGTTTTAGTGCTTCCACAATTGCACCGTATGTGGACCCCCAACCGATCAGCGTAACCTCTGCGTCCGCTGGTCCCACCAGTTGGGGCGCATCTATTGCCTCAAGCAGATTTCTGAACTTGCTGTCACGCTTCTCTACCATGGCCCTTCGCTTGATGGGATTGGTGAACTCGTCGCTGATGAGGGTGGAGTTTTCGTCGTGCTCGTCTGTGGCAACAACGTGGGCGTAGCCCTCAACACCTGGTAGTGCGCGGGCCGAAATACCGTCATCCGTGATCTTGTATCGCCAGTACTCGTCATCGCCGTTTTTGGAGCCGTTGGCCGAGGTTATCAGTTCACCCCTATTTATCTCTGGGTGCATATTAATTTCGTCAGGATCGAAGCTAAAACGTCCCTCACCAATAAGCAGGTCCGTAAGCACGATGGCCGGGCACTGGTACTTGTCAGTAAGATTAAACACTTCGGCCATTGTGTCGAAAGTGTCCTGAGCGTGTAGCGGTGCCACAATGAAGCGTTGGAAGTCGCCCTGGCTGGCGCCTAGAGCCTGCCAGAGGTCGCCCTGTTCTGTCTTGGTCGGAACGCCAGTGGAAGGTCCAGCTCTCATGACGTCAATGAACACGACGGGAATTTCCATCATGCTGGCGGCGCCTATGGCCTCCGTCATGAGGGCGAAGCCACCGCCAGAGGTCGCGCACATGGCCCGGCAGCCTACGTGGGCCGCGCCGATTGCCATGTTGGCCACACCGATCTCGTCCTCAACCTGTCGCACCATGATGTCCAGGTCTCGGGCGTTTTGGGCAAACCAGTGCAACACTCCGGTTGACGGGCTCATTGGGTATGCGCAGTAGAACTTTACGCCTGCTGCCGCGCCACCCATAGCTGTGGCGTCGTTTCCGGCCCACACTGCTAGGGGCTTAGGCCCGTTGCCCAACTTGGTATCGAAGGCTTTGAAGTGCTCTACAGCGTAATCGAAGCCAATCTTGGCTACGTTTACGTTCTGGTCGATAACTTCCTGTCCTGCTCTCTCGAAGCGCGCTGTAAGCGCCTCCTGAAGGTCGTCGAAGGACAGGCCGATGAGATGCGCCGTCGCACCCAGGGCCACCGTGTTTTGGACTAGCGGATTGCGTCCGGCATTGGTAAGCTCGTCCACAGGAATGGGGCAGAGCTGTGCACCAACTGGCGCCTCGCCTGCGTTCACAAGGTCGCTGTTATAGATGACGCTTGTGTTCGGGCCCATCAGTTCCAGGTGGCGATCCATGGTGTCCTGGTTCAGGCACATCAGAAGATCTAACTTGTCACCGTGGTTGTAGACGGGATTTTCGCTAATACGCATGGTGAGAAAAATATGCCCGCCACGTACAATTGATTGGAAGGCGTTGTAGGTATATAGGTGGAGTCCGCGTCGGACAAACACTTTGGCAAGAATGTCGCCAGGAGTCGCTATGCCCTGTCCTGCCGCACCGCCAATGGCGAGAGCAAAATCGTACCCTCCAGAACTCATACACAAACTCCTTTTTTGGGCTATGCGCCTATATTGGGGCCGTAGCCCAGATCTAGATATATTATCATGTTCTGCTGTGGTTGAGAACTAATTCATCGCACTATAACGGGCCGTTACGGAAATGGCTAGCTGCAATTGCGAAGGCAGGAATCTTCTGAGGTCATTCGAATGGTTGCAGAAGGTTATACGGGGCGACACACTATTTAATAAGCGGATTACCGCTGAATAATGCCAATTCATGATATCATTCCTTGCGTCCCAATTCTTAGCAGGCGGCATTGGGCACCCACGATATCCCATTGATATGCGGAGCAACCCCCCAAGATGAAAATTCATGAGTACCAGGCTAAGGCAATTCTCGCCAAATACGGCGTGCCCGTTCCCAAGGGCGGCGTAGCTGATTCCCCTGAGGCCGCGAAAAAGCTGGCTGAAGATATGGGTGGCAAGGCTGTGGTGAAGGCGCAGGTGCACGCAGGTGGTCGAGGCAAGGCCGGCGGTGTGAAGCTTGTTTCCTCAGCAGATGAGGCAGCAGAGTTCGCCTCCTCTATTCTTGGCACCACTCTTGTGACCTTCCAGACAGGCCCTGAAGGCGTTCCAGTTCGCAAGGTCCTGGTAGAAGAGACCATCGACGTCGTAGATGAACTCTACCTGGCCATGGTCATCGACGGCGCAGCAGAGGGCATAGTTGCCATCGCCAGCGAAGCCGGTGGCATGGACATCGAGCAGGTGGCCGACGAAACACCAGAGAAGATTCTTCGGGTAGCCGTTGATCCGGTTCTGGGGCTTCAGC
>CAUZQF010000192.1:0-5211 GCA_963581905.1 Dehalococcoidia bacterium | reverse complement strand
GAACGATTTTGTCTGCGTTCGGGATGCCGATCAATTCCATCATCTGACGATGCAGCAGGGGCAGGTCATATAGATTAGGTGCCTGGGATGCCAACTGTAGGGCTGCCTGGTACTGCATGATCCTTTGCGCCATCGTAGAGGCGTTTGGGTCTGACACTGGAGTGATATCTACTCGGTCATCGAAGTCCTCCGCCTTGATATCTTCTCCAGCATCCGTCTCGTATGGGTAGCTGGGGTCAGTGTACTCGTGGATGATTGTGGCTAGGATCTTAAATTCTTTCTTCAGGCTCGCATGGATACGCGCCTGAATAGCAGACTGCACTTTCATCGTGCGTTCTATGATGGCGAGCGTGGTGCCGACAGGAGCGTTCTGATTCATGTCGCCCACTTTGATATCCGCCATCGACGCAAATCTTCGCCCTTCCTCAACGATATTGCCAAGTAGTTGGTAAAGGACTGAGGACGGTTCCTTGTACGGCAGGAACGTGATGTTGTCCCTGATTACGCCACCGGGCACATCGACATCCCTGAACTCACCTGGCATGATAGGTGTGTCATCGCCCTTGATTCTAAGGCCACGGGTCTTCAGCCCTCCGGGCAAGTTCGACAGTGTGCCAGCGTCAACTAATTGACGGAGCAGGCTTGTCGCAGACTTGGCGAGGCCACCGATCATGTGGATCAGGCCCAGGTTATAAAAGCCTATGCCCGGCACATATCCGTAATGCACGAAGTGCTGTTTCTTCGTCCTATGCTCGTCGTCCTCCAGCCAGTTCCGGTAAATAGATAGGACGGTGGAGCTTGACTTATCAATAGTAATGACGTAGGGCAAGGCCACCCCGTCGTCGTCCTCAAATCCGGGCAGGTCCAAGTTAACGTGCATCTCCAAAAGCTGGTGACGCTCGTCGCTGTCGTAGGACGGGGTGACCCCTCCGATGTCGTTGTACTTTTTCTTTATCGGATTTTCTTCAATGTGGGATGTCGCCAATTCCACATCACGGTAGAAACCACTCACCTGTAGCTTACGCACCTGATTCGTGCTTCTCGCCATAACGTGCGTGTACCGTTCGGCCTGCTCCAGATCGGATTCATTGTAGGAGACAACGAAATCTTCGGCTGGCACAAACATCGACGTTGGCCTGCCAAGTGACGGGTCGAAGTAAACCTTACGGAACGCGGAGCCAGCGAGCGGCAGACTGAAAAGAAGCTTCTCGGTTTCAGAGCGGTACTCCGTCATCACCTCCAGAAGCTGGTAGTTCATATAATCCTGAACACGACGCGCCTGCTGCTCGCGTTCCAGACTAGCGACTCCCCAGACCTGGGTCTTAACGGGACCCTTGGCTGGCATAATCTCTTGGATTGTTTCGCTTTGGAAGCGCACCACTGCCTCAGAAAGCATGGGGTGGAAAACACCACAAGCTCCAGCCCAAGGCGTAGTACGGTCTTCAATCTCCAGACCTAGCTGGTCAAGGCCCTGCTCATAGGTGCCCTCCCATGCGCCCCTGCTACTCTTGTCTGCCTTGAACTTTCCGATCAGGTCGGAGGCGATGGTCCGTAGCTCACTATCATCCACGACCTCGGCCAGATTGGAGGAGAACTCCGTCTCGACGCGCTTCAGGTCTGCCATTGGATTGAAGTCAACTACCATGCTGCCGTCGTCCATCTCGGTCAGCGTGGATTCGCCGGGGAGTCCCTCCTCCTCGACAAGGACGAGCCCCTCCGGGGACATATCAAAGTCGTCTTGACTGAATAATCCTTCCAGGGATTTATCTATTGCCATCTAACCACTCCTCGGGAGTAAATCAATAGTAAGCTGCGCGACGAGTAGGTCGTAACTCTTCCATCGGCTCATCACTTTTGAGACTTATGAAGCCACCCTGCCTAAAGCGAAGCAATGCTTGAGTTGATGAGTCAACCAAGTCATCGTGGTCGCCAGTCGGGAAGGACGCAAACTGCTCTATAACTTCTTCTGCCCATCTTTTCTTTGGTGCCCACACATTACCGCTACTGAACAGATCCGATACGGCGTTCACCCTAGCTATCTTATCTCTTCCCCTGCTTGGTGTATACTCTGCGACTGGTATACCCATGCGGCGAAGCTCAAAAATCAGCGGAGTCCCTGCCGCCTTTGCCTCAACAATAAACGCATCGGGATTGTATTCCTTATACATCTCATATGCACGGACCTTCAGGTCAGGAAATTCTAGGCGTTCCTGCAATGCGTCAAGTAATATGATGTTTGCGTTCTTGTCCTCATCATAGAAAACACCCCAAGTCGTGCAGGCGCTATAGTCCGCAGTTTCCTTTGCGAGAAATGCTGTGTCCCAAGACTGGATCACAAACTCGCACTCTGGCGGCTTGCCTTTCGTCCACTCTTTCCACCATTCGCGCTTGATGATCGCGGACTCTTCAGAGGTTGGGTCCTGCTGGTACTGTGTACTCCACTTTGATATTGGAAGTTCTGAGCGCAGCGCCTCCAATTGTTCTATCGGCCAGAATCCGGGCCATAGCGGCTTACCGCTGGGCAGGATAGCTGGCAGTTCAATGATCTCCCACTCGTCAGACCCGCCGCGCTCTATAGACGCCTTGAGGATGCTGCCTGTCAGGTCTCTCTTGGACCAGCGAGTCATCACCACACAGATAGCTCCGCCTGGTTGTAGCCGCTGCCTGGGACCAGAGGTGTACCATTCGTAGGTCTTGTCGTAGACGGACGGGTCACCCTGCGCTGCTTCCTGCTCTGAGTGGGGGTCGTCTACGATCAGGATGTCTGCACCCTTACCCGTCACGGCCCCGCCAACTCCGATAGCGAAGTAGTCGCCGTGTTGGTTTGTGTTCCAGCGTCCGGCTGCCTTAGAGTCGGCACTCAGGGACACGCCTTGAAATATCTTCGCGTATTCTTCGGAGCCCACCAAGTTACGCACCTTACGACCGAAGCCGACTGCCAACTCTGCGGTGTGTGATGTCTGGATCACCTTCTTGTCTGGGAACTTACCTAGGTACCAGGCAGGGAATAGGTGGGACGCAAACTCAGACTTGGTGTGGCGGGGCGGCATATTGATTATCAGCCGCTTCAGGTCGCCACTCGCGATACGGTTGAACGCATCTGCCATAACACGATGGTGGTCGCCCTCTATAAACGCGGGCCAGACCTGCCTCACGAACGCCAGAAAGTCTAAGTGCGACTTCTCCCGTTCTTTGGCTAGGCCCAACTCCTCCAAGAGATCCAGCATTTCCTTCTGCTGGTCTAGCGGCAATGCGCTTACATGAGCGGAGATGGCAGATATGTCCATCAATTCACAAGGCCGCATGACAAACAATTGTCGTCATTGTCTAGGTCGTTACCACATCGTTCGCATTGAATGTACTCTTTATCAGAATCCAAGGTACACATCCAGCAAAATCTTTCGTCCTTATCAAGCTCAGAACCACACCTTGGACAAGCGGGTGGGGTCATTCTAGGTCAGGGTCGGTGATCGTTATCCATATTTCCTCGCCCCTGTCTAGCTCCGCGTAAACCAACTTGCAGAGTTTCTCAAAGGCTGGCCTTGTGGTGCCGCTACGAATACGGTGGTTAATGCCGCCGTGGATCGTGTACTCCTCAAGATCAAAACCAACTAGCACACAGCCGTGACTGTCGCGGTGGTCTAGCCCTGGGTGTAGGTAGATCCAAGTAAATCCCGGCACAGACTGAATATGAGGCATACCCCTATACCAGTCCCATCGCTTATAATAATGTTGGAACTTCGGACTGTCCGTCCTAAGCCCGATACGGAAACGCCCCGTAGGGATCGCCGTCTCTCCGGGCACCTTCGGGCCGGTACGGATACGGTCCTCAATAGTGTGGCAAACTCTGCTGCCGCCCTCATCCGACACCGATAGGTCGCCGGGAGTAGACTCTGATCCCCTGTCAGTGCGGGCTAGTAGTAGTTCCATCGGTCAGCCGTCGTCCGGCAAATCCTTAACCCCCGGCAGCCGCTCAATAACCTTAATAATAAACGGTCGGGCAGCCGGTACAGCCACAATAATTCCCACCACAAAAATGCCGCCAGCAAGCACTGCGCTGATAAGGCTTGGATAAACGACTGTCCACCCAACAAGGGGCAGGCCAGTAACTACCGCCGCCACGCCAAGCTTGTACTGTACTGCCTGCGCTCTGTCCTCCGCAGCGTCCTCCCGCTTACTCTCGCGGACCTTCTCGGCAAGCTCCGCAGATGAAAGATCCCTGGCTCTCCCAGTTATACCTCTATTCTCATTCATAATACCGCTTCCATAGTAAGGTTGAATCCTTCGCGATTCCCTTCCTGCACTGACCGGGCCTGCTCCCAACGGTCGTATGTCTCATCTGCAAACTTCATCCACTCCGCATATGGCATACTGTCACCAACGCTAGAAATCGTGTCGAGCGCAAGTAACAATAATTTTTGGGCACACGTATCGTCACACACAATAATGTTTCGACCGAAGCCTGCCCATAAGCCCCCAGCGTATGTCTCATTGCCGCACATCATACACACAAAATCATCTTCACCCAAAAAACCGTCGGGTATCTTTCGTAAATCGCTAATAGCAATCACCCCGAAATAATGATGTCCCTGTGGATAACACAACCTCACAATCTAATCAGCAACACAACCCTTATCAAGTTGATTTTTTTGAAAAAAATTTTTAGCCGAGAAAAAAAGAAAAAAAGTAAGAGGGGGGGGTCCTTTGAATTTAGCTCGTCGTTTGAGTGAAACACTGATTGTTGTTGCGCGGCGGAGCCGCGCTCCCAGCCGTTGCCCCCCACCCACTGGGGTCTCCGCCACACCGATTCTGCGATCCGGTGACGCCCAGCGCGGGGATCAGGCGAGCGGGTGACAGGCGACCCGTACGGGCGGACGCCGCTGAGATCTCTTTGGCTGCTCGTCGGGGGTGCGCGGTTCAGCTGGGCTGCGACCGTCTCCGGCTGCTCGCTCCCGCCGATCCTGTAAGCCGCTGATGCGCTGACCCACTGGCAGAATTGTCAGACTTGGTCGCTTGCACCAAAAAGAACTAACGTTGTGGGACAACGACTTAGGAGATCGGGCCAACATCCATGCCCCGTTGCCCTGTTGACACGCTCAGTTCCTAGTAGATTGCGTGCGTGGGGGAAAGCCCCCAGCGACGGACTCCAACGGAGAACAACAGAATGAGAATCAAGAGTAGCAGAGAACTGAGCCGGATCGCGAAACACAA
>CAUZQF010000191.1:0-5224 GCA_963581905.1 Dehalococcoidia bacterium | reverse complement strand
ATCTTGTTGCTGAAGGGACTGGCTCCGGCGTCCCGCAGGCCGACGGGCATGATGGCATCCATGGCGGCAAGAGGCGTCTCGTCCTCGCTGAGTCGCACGGCGGTCGCTATCGCCTCGCTTACAATTGCCGTTTCAATTACTGTGGGCATCGGCACTATGGTGCAAAGCTTTCGCGGCACAGTGGAGCGCTGGCTGGACACAACACTGGCTGCCGATATCTACATCTCGCCACCGTCCTTGGTGTCCAGTCAGGTCAGAGCGACAGTCAGGCCAGAAGTATTGGAAAAACTGATAGCTATCCCCGGCATTGAAAGCCACACGACGTTCAGAAGCGTCCAGGTAGATTCAACAATGGGGCCTGTCAGTCTGGTGGCACTGGACACCGACCTGCCGACTTTTAACAAGCCCAACCGTTTCAAGCAAGGAGACCCCACGGACATATGGGAGGCGTTCCAGCGAGGCGACACGGTGATAGTCTCCGAGCCGCTGGCGTACCACCGAAGCCTTGAGGTGGGTTCTACGGTAACGCTGAGCACTAACCAGGGAGACACAGACTTCCGCGTGGCCGGCATCTACTTCGACTACAGCTCTAGCCAAGGAGTCGTGATGATGGCCCGTGGGGTTTACGATCAGTTCTGGTCGGACCGTGGCGTTTCGTCCATGAGCATCTACACAGCGCCCGACACAGACATCAGCGCCATGCTGCAAGACCTACAAGCGGCCGCCGGAGGCCAGCAGGAGTTGCGCATAAGGTCCAACGCCGATCTGCGAGAGGCGTCTCTTCAGGTGTTCGATCGCAGCTTCGCCATTACGTCGGTAATGCGCATTCTTGCCATCATAGTGGCGTTCGTCGGAGTACTAAGCGCGCTCATGGCGATGCAGTTGGAGCGACGTCGAGAGCTTGGCACGCTGCGAGCACTAGGTTTCACTCAGCGACAGATATGGGGGCTAATCACATCCCAGACAGGACTGATGGGGCTGATAGCAGGAATCTTATCCATTCCCATAGGGCTGGCCTTGGCGTCAGGCCTGATATTCGTAGTCAATAGGCGGTCCTTTGGCTGGTCCATGGATATGCAAATCTTCCCTGATGTCCTGCTACAGGCGGTGGGCCTGTCTCTGGTCGCGGCGCTGTTGGCAGGAGTCTACCCTGCCTTTCGCATGGCGTTGTCATCGACGGCCGAATCGCTACGTGAGGAATAGGCCTATGTACACACGTCATGCGCAGGAACGACCATATGCGTAAGGCCGCGCTTCTCTCCAGCCTGTTAGCACTGGTCGTCGCACTGTCTCTTGGCGGCGTGTGGGCGCAAACCAGGCCGACCGAGCGCGTGAACGTGCAGGCTGAACTCTCTTTGTCAGATGCGCTGAGCACTAGAAACGACAGCGGCTTCAAGCGCATCACGGCAGCACGAGATTTCGACTTCCCACGAGACCACGGGCCGCACGCCGACTACGCCATCGAGTGGTGGTACTTCACCGGCAACCTTGACGCGGCAGCCAACCGCCACTTCGGATACGAGCTGACTCTGTTTCGCATAGGGCTTTCCTCAGAAGAACCAGACTCCGGCGACTCGGACTGGTCTGCCTCGCAGGTATTCATGGGCCACTTTGCGCTCACGGACGTCGAGAATGACAGGTTTTATGATTTCGAGCGATTCAGCCGGCAAGCCCTGGGTCTGGCCAACGCTACCTTCGAAAATGACAGCTTCGCAGTCTGGCTGGAGGACTGGTCTGTCCAGGGTGATGGCCAGTTGAAACCGTCGGTAAAGCTTACGGCCGAGGAGAACGGCATAGCCATAGACCTGTCACTGATCAGTGCGAAGCCACTGGTGCTGCAGGGAGAGGATGGCCTGAGCCACAAGAGCGCCGACGAGGGCAACGCCTCCTACTACTACTCCGCGACGAGAATGCAGACATCCGGAGTCGTCAGCATTGCAGGTGATGAATTCTCCGTGAAAGGCTCCAGCTGGATGGACCGCGAATGGAGCACGACCGCCCTGTCTGCAGACCAGGTTGGATGGGACTGGTTCGCGTTGCAACTCTCTGATGGGCGCGACCTGATGTACTACCAGCTAAGGCAGCAAGACGGCCAGGCGGACCCCTTCAGCAGCGGCATCCTGGTAATGCCCGACGGCAGTTCCATTTCGCTCGCCAGTGGTGACGTGGAAATAGAGGTACTGGACACGTGGACCAGCCCGCAGGGCATCGAGTACCCCTCTCGATGGCGTCTGAGCGTCCCGTCCGCAGGGCTAGAATTGGAGTTGGTTCCCTACATCGCAGACCAGGTCCTCAACGTGTCGATAACCTACTGGGAGGGCGCGGTTAGAGTCAGCGGCACGGCTGACGGCTTGCCGGTTCAGGGACAAGGATACGTGGAGCTAACAGGTTACGCCGGAGAATCGGGCGGCCGATCCTAGACGATTCTTTTAAATATTACACAGGGCTTCTGCTAGCAGACGTTGGAGATTTCGGCTTACGCTAGTTATGCTTGGGGCCTGGACGCCACGGCATCCTTCAGCATCGGAATTAGCTCGCGGCCATAGTCCTCGGTATCGTGTAGAGGATCGAATCCGCGAATGATAAATTTCGTGCAGCCGATGTCATAGTAGTCCAGCAGAGAATCCACTACCTGCTCTGCGGTGCCCACCAGCGCGGTGCTGCTTCCCGGTGCGCCGCTGGCGTGAGCGATGGCCGTCCACAGTCGCTTGTCGAGAATCTCGCCCTCGTTGGCCAGGTCCACCAGACGCCACGATCCAACCGACTGCGGCCTCGCCGAAGCACCAGGCGCGACCTTACCGCCAACGTTGCGCTTCACGCCCTCTAGTATCGCGTAAGCCTTGTCCCAGGCCTCCGTCTCAGTGTCAGCTATTATGGGACGCACAGAAACGCTGTATTGCAGGCGACGGTCGTACACCTTAGCCCGTTCGTCTATGCGAGCTATCTGGGCCTTGAGAGCGGCCACAGGCTCTCCCCACAGGGCGAAGACGTCGGCACGACGACTGCCTACATCCAGCGCAGTCTCCGACGCGCCACCGAAATACACCGGCAGATGGGGCTCCTGAAGACACCTGACATCCGTAAAGGCCTCAGCAAACTTGTAAAACTCGCCTTCGTAATCGAAGGGCGCGTCTTCTGTCCACAGCCGCTTCAGCACATCCAGGTACTCGTCAGTACGCCTGTATCGAGAGTCGTGATCCAACCAGTCGCCATCTCGCCGCTGCTCCTGATCGCTGCCGCCGGAGATGAAGTGGACCGCGATGCGGCCAGAAGTCATGTGGTCCAGAGTCGCCATCTTGCGCGCGGCCAGAGTGGGACTCATGACGCCGGGCCTGTGGGCGATCAGGTAGCCAAGCTTTTCAGTATTCGCGGCGGCGTGGGCAGCCACCAGGAAGCCATCCGCAGTAGTAGAAGCATATCCGATCAGCACTTTGTCGAAGCCAGCCTCTTCGTGCGCCCGGGAAAACTCCACGATGTAATCGGTATCGATTCCCAGAGGGATTGAATCGCCAGGGTCGGCACCGCCACCGATGACGCTCAGCGCAACGCCAGACGAGCCCGCAGCCTCGCGTTTCACACCTATCATACCGATGACTTCCACTCTTTTTGAGTCGCCCATATTAACGCCGCTCACTCCATAGTCCTAACGGTTTCCCATTTTACACTACGCGGCGCCACCAGGATGACCGGGCATGCCATACATAGGACATCCGCCACATGACGAAGCCACGCCGCAGGTCTCCGGCGCCTCATTGGCCACCAGTTCAGCCTTGCGCTGTTTTTTGGCAGCCTCGCCAAACAGGTCTAGCTTGAGTTGCTTTGCCACCGGTGGCCTATGCCCAGGAAAGTATAAGAACGGCCATGCCCGCTTCCTCACCACGCCCATGGCCAGCAGGTCCCGCCACGTATCGACGGAGTGAGCGCTGCGGTTCTACAGGATTCGTTGCACAGATGTCGGCCTGACACCCGGCACACGAAGAAGCTGCTCTTTTGTGGCTTCGTTGACGTTGACCGAAAACGAGTCTAGGTTTTCCAGCGCGATCGATGTCTTGGGATCATCCTCGTGGGGAAGAAATCCTTCTGAATCGTATGCCAACTTTAGCTCCTCGTTAGTGTACTTGTACACCCGCTTCAGCCATCCCACCTGATACAGCCGATGCTCCCGACCATGGGCATGGAGGGATGCTCCTCCAGCGGTGTGTTCCGTATCGGCTGAAATGGCGAGTAATAGACCCTCTTGAAATTCCACTGGCTGTAAAGCTGGTCTATGCGCTGATGTATGTCCCAGTCAGTCTCGTTGGCCGCGCCGACCACCAGTTGCGTTGCCTGCCCGACAGCGCCGGACTGTCCTGAAGAGATCAGCTTGTTAACCCATCCCATCGGATCGAGAATGTCGGCCTCCATATGCTTCATGGGACTCACACGAGACAGCATCTCGGGCGTTGGCGATTCGATATTGATGGAGAGACGGGAGCCCAGGGCAGCGGCAGCCTCAACCAGATGGTAGTCGGCGCCGGGCATGACCTGGAGGCGAATGTACCCGTTGAATTTATGCCGTTTACGAATGATTTCAACAACCTGTACCATGCGCTCCATCGTCTTGGAGCTGTCGCCAGCTACACCTGAGCTGAGGAACAGGCCCGCGACGGTGTGCCGCCGATAAATCTCCATGAAAGCATTGGCCAGCTCTTCGACCTTGAAGGCGTACCGCTTTCGTGGCTCCCAGGTGCTGTTGGGGCAGTAGTGGCAGTCGTACTTGCAGAAGTCGGTGAGCATGACCCGCATCAGGCTTATGAACTTACCGTTGGGCATGGCGGCGCGATACACACCCGGCACGGTGTTCTTAGCCTGCAATGTGTAGGGCCGTTTTGACCTTCCTGAGGAGTCGGGCCGCGAGAGGATATCATCCATGGCCATGCCGCCAAGGGCGTCCAGCTTTTCCATCGTAGATGCCGCTTGTTTGATGAGCATAATACACTCCTCAATTTAGCAAGAGTACATATGTTCTATACCTGATATACTCTTGTCAATGCTGCATCAGGAAAACAGAGAAAGGTATTCACTTAATCTCAACAGATGAGTGGAGGAAAAGGGGTCAAAAAAGAACTGGAGCAGGTCTGTACAGGCCTGCTCCAGTTATATGCTCGTTGCGCGCTTAGACTAGGTCGTGAATAGAATTGGATTGCGCAGCTTTGGTGCTATCTGGTCCTCAGATAGCCGATAC
>CAUZQF010000190.1:0-5250 GCA_963581905.1 Dehalococcoidia bacterium | reverse complement strand
CTGACGGCCACGCCCATTCCGCGCACCCTGCACATGTCCATGGCGGGCGTGCGCGATATGAGCACTATAGAGACGCCTCCGGAAGAGCGTCTGCCTATCAAGACCTACGTCTCTGAGTTCAGCGACGACCTGATACGCGAGGCGATTCTGAGAGAGTTGGACCGTCAGGGGCAGGTCTACTTCTTGCACAATCGCGTGCACAACATCGATTACATGTGCAGGTACATCAATAATCTGGTGCCTGAAGCCAGGTTTGGTATTGCTCATGGCCAGATGGGTGAGGGCGAGCTTGAGAGCGTCATGCTGAACTTCGCAGACGGCAAGATGGACGTTCTGATGTGCACGACCATCATCGAGTCGGGTTTGGACATCCCTAACGCCAATACTCTGATTATCAACAGAGCCGACACTTTTGGCCTGTCCCAGCTTTATCAGCTTAGAGGCAGGGTAGGGCGTAGCGCACGTCGGGCGTACTCTTACTTGCTAATACCCCCGGCCAAGGGCCTCACAGAGCCTGCGGAGAAGCGCCTGAAGGCCATGTTGGCTGCCACAGAGCTAGGCGCGGGATTCCGCATCGCTATGAAGGACCTGGAGATTCGTGGCGCTGGCAACATCCTGGGCTCGGAGCAGAGCGGCCACATTCACGCGGTGGGCTTTGATCTGTACACTCGATTGCTGTCCAACGCCGTGGAAGAGCTGCGGGCCATGCGCGAGAGCGGCCAAATCCCCGGTGAGCCAGGCGAAGAGGGCATCGATTATTCGGGACTGCTGCCTGAGGGCGGCCTTCCTGGGTCGCCGTCCACCACGCTGGAGCCGGAGTACGGCGCAGTTGTTGAGATAGGCATACCTGCCAGCGTGCCCGAGGACTACATCGATGACCTGTCGACGCGGCTGGGCATTTACCAGCGGCTTGTGCAGCTAAAGTCGCCTGACCAGGTAGACGACATGGAGGACGAGCTGCGGGACCGGTTTGGCCCAGTGCCGTGGCAGGCTGAGAACCTGATGTACGTCGTTAAGCTGAAGATACTGGCTAGAAATGCCCATATCGAGTCCATAAACAGGGACCGCGACAAGATTGTGTTGCGCTTCGCTGGTGACATCGGTGGCGCTCGTCGGGCCATGGAGCGCACACTGGGACGGAACTACGAGGTGGGCAACAACCAGATTCGTCTGGCGTTGGATAGCCTTGATACCGAGTGGGAGAAGCCATTGCTGGAAGGAGTCCAAAAGCTATCAGACTTCATGGACCAGATGACCTCCGCCGGCATGGCAGCCGTGAAGTGATTTTTAAACTACGCTGCGAAAGCTCTGAATCGGCATAAGCTTCTATTAAATTGGCCCCTTGACACACTGCATTTATCTCATATATATAAAATAGGACGGCCAGCCGGTTTTATTTAAACCAGACACAGCGAGATAAAAAATACATGGCACCTAAGGTAAGCGAAGAGCATATGCTGGAGCGGCGCAACCAGATCCTGGATGCGGCCGTGATGACCTTCTCCCGCAATGGCTTTCATCAGACCACCATTGAGGACATTCGGGTTGCATCTGGACTGTCCAGGGGAGCCATATACCATTATTTCAAGTCCAAAGAGGACATCATCGACGGTATCCGCGAACGGTCCTTAGGTCAGGCGGACGATTTTTATGACCAGTCGCAGGGTAACGATGATGCTGCCACAAGGCTGATGGACCTGGTCATAGGGTCATTTGCAGTCATGACGCGGCCGGAGTCCGTAGAGTCGAATCGCCTGGGTGTCTACCTTTGGGCGGAGTCCCTGGTCAACCCTCGCATAATGGACGGGCAGTTGATTTCGTTTGCGCCGTACCTGGACATCCTCGCTAAAGACGTGAAGGTGATGCAGTCCGAAGGCAAGATCGACGAGGACCTGGACGCGCTGGCTGTGGCACGCGTCATTGCGGGAACTGTTCTGGGTCTCCAGATACAGCTAACGTGGGAACCAGATGGCGTTGACATGAATGGCGCGAAAAAGGTGTTGAGCTCGATGCTGACGGGTTCGTTCCGAAATAATCATTCATAACAACAGGGTCTGAAGAAGGCTCTACGCATCCGGAACACTCTGAATAGAAGCAATTAGTTTTAAAAGGCCGGTCAGCCGGTTTTATTTTGAGCAGATGAGCTATAAATTGGCGCAGGAGCGACAGCAGGTGCCACGCAGGAGAGCAATATGAACCCAGTTAACACTAACGGCACGGAGCAGCGTAGGAGCCGGGGCGAGATATCCGGTTATCGAGATGGCAAGGTTATGACAATAATCATTAGTGAAATTCGAATTAAGGCACCAAAGGCAAAGGTATGGAGCGTTCTCTCCGACCTGGGAACCATTAGCGTGTGGAGTCCTGCGATAGCCAAGTCCTTCTACACATCCGAAGCCAAAGAAGGGTTGGAGGCCACCAGGCATTGCGACTTTCCCGGCGGAGGATACATCGAGGAGCGCGCCACTGCGATGTGGATGGGTTCGGCAGCATAGAGGAGTACATCACCGAGTGGAACGAAGGCACGGGCTTTACGTTCCGAGTTACCAGCGTAGGGCCAATTCGCGCGGCGTTCAGCAAGTGGAATACTGAGCCTTCTTCGTCCGATAAGGGCAAGACCCTTGTAACCACAGAAGTCGAATATTCCACCAGGTTCGGACTGATCGGTTCGGCCATGAATGTGCTGATCATGAGGCGAAAGCTGCAGCATGGCATTGTGCAGATCCATGCTGGGCTCAATCATCATGTGACGACCGGCGAGCTTGTGGGAGTGGACTTTCAAGAATCCAAAGCAGCCTAGTGTCTGCACCGGAGGTCCTTACGAAGGCCCGGCAGGACAACCTGCCGGGCCTTTTTATGTGCGCTGCTTGACTCCAAGGGTTTCTGAGACCTCTCTGAACCTTTATTTCAGAAGTAGTCGCTATGACCAAAAAGGTCTTCTTGACTAGGCGGGGGAGTGAAATGACCAAGAGGGTAAGCGTGGCCAACGCCAAGGCGCGCCTGTCGTCCTTGATGGCGTAAGTGGCCTTTGGCGGCGAAAAGGTGATCATAGAGCGAAGGGGCAAGCTGATGGCGGTCCTCGTGAGCCTTGATCTGAATAAGTCTCAGTCCAGGCAAGCCAAGGCCCCGCCGGAAGACGCTAGAGGTAGCTTGGCCCTGGTAGGTGCGTGGGGTAGCCTTCAAGATGCAGAAGCCGCGGAGATTCTCGAGGACACACGCCTGCAGAGTGACATGGGCAGGGCGATACTAGGTAGGTAGGTCTAATGTACCTGCTTGACACCGACATTTTGTTAAACCTCATGTCCCGAGCGCCCTCAACATCGCTGGTGGCCCGGCTGGCCATGGTGGCCCCCGACAAGCAGTTCACATCCAGCGTGAGCTTCGGTGAGATGGTCTACGGCGCATACAAGCAGGCGGACGCCACAGACAGGCTGCTAAGCGATCTGGAAGGCAAAATGATCCCCAATATGGGCATTTTGGACTTCGATAGGGCAGCGGCGCGTCACTACGGCATCTTGAAAGAGTATTTGCAGCGAGTGAATCTCCACGTCAGCGATACCGATGCGCGAATTGCGGCCATAGCCTTGAATCATGGCCTGACGCTAATTACCGGCCAGACCTCGCGTTTCCAGGGCATACCGGGCTTGCGGACAGAGGACTGGCTGGCTGAAAAGGTGTCCGTCTAGGCCCGCTTAAGCGAGGTTCTCGAGCACGTGCGCCAGTTCGTTGAGCGTTTCGATCCGCGGATAGTCGTCGTATCCAGGATGATTGCCGTCGCGGTCAAGAAGCACTGGTCTTATGCCGACTCCCACCGCCCCATCAATGTCCGACGTAAGCTGGTCGCCGACGTGTACCGCCTCTTCAGGCGCGGCCTTGGCTTTTTCCAGCGCCTTGAGGAATATGGGTGGCTTGGGCTTTTCTGCCCCAACCTCCATGGATGTCACCGTGAAGTCCAGATGACTTAGAAGCCCAAGGCTGTCCGCCAGCTCATCGCCGTCCTGGTGAATATTGCTAATCAGGCCTACGGTCAGGCCCTGCTCTCGCAGTCGCTGGAGCGCCGGAATCGAGTCTGGGAAGGCCGCCAGCCCGTACTCCACTTTGCGTATGCGCTTCCATATCTCGCCGGCCAGCGCTGGATCGACCTCCACGCCTGATCCACTAAGCACCAGCCGCTCGTACTCAGCAAAGAAGGCGTCTCGTTCGGTGTGGCTGAGGCTTCGCATGGGTTTCGTGGCGTTTTGATCCGACATGAACCCGTCCGCTAGATGATAGCCACGGATTATGCCCTCTGGAGTAACCTTCAGGTCGAAATCGGCCAAAGCTTCTGACTGTATCTCGTATCGGGACGGTTGGAACCCGGCCAGAGTGTTGTAGAGGTCGAAAAATACCGCTGTGATCATGATTTTCCTATGATAGCATTCAGGAGTGATCAGGTCTGGTTAAACGTCGCGGAGCCCTGTTTCGCGAGTAACGTAGACTTCGATCTGCCCTATATATGGGCTAGCTACTGTTTACTGGGACATGCATAAATGCAGGCAGGTAAGTTGCCGCTGGGGCTTCTTTCAGAGCTTCTGAGCAGGATCGAAATCAACGACCCGCGAGTCCTTCTGGGCGCTAAGCCTGGCGAAGATGCCGCGCTTATTGATTTCGGCGATCGCTACCTGGTTGCGAAGACAGATCCCATTACCTTCGCATCCGACCTGATCGGCTGGTACCTGGTGCAGGTCAACTGCAACGACCTAGCCGTCATGGGCGCTACGCCGAAGTGGATCATGGTTACGCTGCTGCTGCCTGAGGGCATCTCCGAAGCAGAAGTTGGCGACATATTCGAGCAACTACTGGAGGCTTGCAAGGCCAGGGACATAACGCTGGTTGGCGGCCATACCGAGGTCACGTACGATCTGCCGCGTCCCATAGCCATCGGCTGCATGCTGGGCGAGGTTGCCAAGGACCGAGTGGTAATGACATCGGGCGCGCGGGTCGGCGACAGCATTATCTTGACCCAGGGCATCTCCATTGAGGGCACGGCTCTGCTGGCGCTGGAGGCCAGAGAGCAGCTGTTAGGGGCGGGAGTGGCAGTAGATGTCATCGATAGGGCCAAGGACCTGCTTTTTGACCCGGGTATTAGCGTCTCAGAGGCGGCAGAAATCGCCTGCAACACAGTGGATGTGCACGCCATGCACGACCCCACGGAAGGCGGCATAGCCACAGGTTTGCTGGAACTGGCTACCGGCGCTGGTTCTGGAATGC
>CAUZQF010000189.1:0-5277 GCA_963581905.1 Dehalococcoidia bacterium | reverse complement strand
CGATCCGCCGCGGACCGAGCGGCCAGCGCTACCCTGTCGGATGACGGTGTTTATCGCGCCGCCAATCTAGACATGGTCGGGCAAGTCTACTACAACGACTGTTCAGACGAGGACGTGGAGCGCGCAAAGGCACTTCTTAGCAACCAAGCTGTCATACCCTCAGACACACCAATGCAGACGACCGACGCCAACTTCGGCAGGGTGCCTAGGGTGTACATCGAGTGCCTACGAGACAACGCCATTCCTATCGACGCCCAGAGAGCTATGTATGCGGCATTCCCTTGCAAGAAAGTTCTCACCATGGACACCAGCCATTCGCCATTCTTTTCTGCACCAGAAGAGCTGGCGAAACACCTTCTGTCGTTTAGCGGTGGGCTATGAATGACGCGAATAATTTATGGAGTTGCGTGGTGGAAGCCCGCGAGTCTAAGCGTGTTCGGCAAGCCTTAGATAAGGTTTATTCTAAAGAGCAAAGTGGCATAGATGAGGCCATTAGCCGCATGCAGTTTATTTCTTTACAGAAGATCGTTTCTTACTGAACGAATTAGCGCACTCTCTGCTCCATTGACTACCCGTATGGACGAGGGTTTACGCCTGGCAAAAGGCTTATAAAAGTGAGTGAGTAGAATTTGACACAACCCGCACATTTAGTTCTCGAAGATGGTTCCGTTTACTCAGGCTACGCCTTTGGCGATGACAAGTCCGCCCACGGTGAGGTGGTATTCGCAACGTCGATGACTGGCTATCAGGAGATGCTAACGGACCCCTCTTTTGCAGGGCAAATCGTGGTTCCTACGTATCCTTTGATCGGAAACTACGGCATAAATGAGAGGGACTTCGAGTCGAAACAGGTGCAGGTGTCCGGCTTCGTGGTGCGTGAGTACAGCTCGCGCCCCAGCCACTCCCTTAGCACCATGACGCTGGACGAGTTCCTGAAGAAGCAGGGCATTCCAGGCATTGCTGGTGTGGACACTCGCGCCATCACCCGCAAGCTGCGCACCAAGGGCGTCATGATGGGGATGATAGCCCTAGGCCAGACCCCTCAGGCCGCGCTCACCCGCATGCAAGACCTGCCCACCTATGGTGACATCGACTACGTACGTCAGGTCAGCACATCAAAACCTTACCAGTGGGACCAACCACTGGCCAGCGCCTCCAGCACGCCCTTCCCAGAGGGTAGCGCGCCAGAGACCAAGTACAAAATTCTAGTCAGCGACTGCGGCCTGAAATACAACATCCTGCGAATGCTGCGCTCCAAAGGCTGCGAAGTGGTGGCCATGCCGGCAACGTCCACGGCTGAGGACATCCTGGCGCAGAAGCCGGACGGTGTGCTGCTATCGCCAGGCCCAGGCGACCCTGAGCACCTGGACTACGCCGTGGATATGGCCAAAGGTCTGATTGGCAAGCTGCCCATTTTCGGCATATGCCTGGGCAACCAAGTTGTGGCCAAGGCTTTCGGAGGCAAGACCTTCAAGCTAAAATTCGGGCATCGAGGTGCCAACCACCCGGTCAAAGACCTGGAGACTGGCCTGGTACATATCACGGCTCAGAACCACGGCTATGCGGTGGACGGCGACAGCCTCCCGTCAGATATCGAGATCAGCCATGTGAACCTGAATGACGGCACGGTGGAGGGCATCCGCCACAAGTCGCTTCCGATCATGACTATTCAGTACCACTCGGAGGCCTCCCCCGGCCCGCGGGACAACGAGTACATTTTCGATAAATTCTTGGATATGGTGCAGGAGACGAAGCGATAATGACGGCAGGAACTCTATGACCAACCCATCGAAAACATTCATTAACATCGCCCACCGTGGGGCGTCAACTTACGCGCCAGAGAACACCTTCGCTGCGTATGACAGGGCGCTGTCCATGGGCATCAGCCACATCGAGCTGGACGTCCACTTCACCAGCGACGACCACATGGTTGTGATTCATGACGACGATGTTGACCGTACAACCGACGGCACAGGGCCAGTCTCCGGCAAGACGCTGGCGGAGATACAACGCCTGGACGCGGGATCGTGGTACGGCGCGGAGTATGCTGGCGAAGGCGTCAAGACCCTGGCAGAGGTGCTACAGCACTACAAAGGGCGTTTCCATTTCCACATAGAGATCAAAGCCCGGGATGCCAAGCCGAGTCTTGCTCGACGGACCATCGACATGGTGCGCGCCCAAGGACTCAAGGACAGCGTGACGATCACGTCGTTCCACAAACACTGGCTACAGGAAGCGGCAGATTATGATGACGTGCTTCCCAAGGGCTGGCTGGTGCCACTGGGTCAGGGTTCGCAGTGGGACGACTCAATCATCGATGAGTCAAAGAAGTTAGGCATCTCGCAAATATGCCCTCGTGCCGATATCACAACGCCTGAGCTTGTTAGCAAGATTCGGGACGCGGGCTTCGCAGTTCGCTGCCACGGCCTGAGCAACGAAGAGCTTATGCGCCACGCCGTAGACGTGGGAGTAGACGGCGGCACGGTAAACTTTCCCGACAAGTTGTCCGAGTACCTGAAGGCAAGCGGCATTGAGCAGGCGAAGTAAGTTATCTGCTTTCTGACTGATTAGGACACCCTGTTTTGCCGTAGTTACTATTCAAAAAAATTAGAAATTCTAGAAGTAGTGATAAGAGGTCAATTCTGAGCGCACCAGCATCAAAAAAACCACAAAAGGTACTCGTGATAGGCTCCGGACCCATCGTGATTGGGCAGGCGGCTGAGTTCGACTACGCCGGAACGCAGGCGTGCAAGTCGCTGCGGGAGGAGGGCGTTACCACCGTCCTCGTAAACTCCAACCCTGCCACCATCATGACCGACGAGGGCATCGCCGACATCGTTTACATCGAGCCGCTGACGGTTGAGGTGCTGGAGCGCATTATCGCTGCAGAGCGTCCAGACGGCATATTGCCGACCCTGGGTGGCCAGACGGGTCTCAACCTAGCCGTTGAGCTATCAGACGCTGGCATTCTGGAAAAGTACAACGTCCGGCTTCTGGGAACTTCCATTCAGACGATTAGAAACGCCGAGGACCGAGAGCTGTTTCGCAACCTGCTGAAAGAGATCGGCGAACCTACGCCTCCCAGCGTCATCGTAGAATCCATGGAGGATGCGTGGAAGGCAGTGGGTGAGATCGGCCTGCCCCTGGTTATCAGGCCCGCGTACACCCTTGGCGGTACTGGCGGAGGCATTGCCAATAATCGGGAAGAGTTCGAGACCTTCGCAGCCAGCGGTCTGGCGGCCAGCCCTATTAATCAGGTGCTGATTGAAAAGTCTCTTATTGGCTGGAAAGAGATTGAGTACGAGGTGATGAGGGACGCCGCTGACAACTGCATCACCATCTGCAACATGGAGAATATCGACCCCATGGGTGTGCACACCGGCGACAGCATCGTCGTGGCGCCCAGCCAGACGCTATCGGATAAAGAGTACCAGATGCTCCGTACCGCTAGCCTGAAAATCATTCGCGCGCTGGGTATCGAAGGCGGTTGCAATATTCAGATGTCGCTGGAGCCTGGGGACATCGTTGCCGAAACTCTGCCTGAAGGAGGCAGGGCGGAGAGTCCTTATTACATCATCGAGGTCAACCCCAGGGTGAGCCGTAGCTCGGCGCTGGCCAGCAAGGCCACCGGCTACCCTATCGCTCGCGTGGCGGCAAAGATCGCCGTGGGCAAACGCCTGGACGAGATTCCCAACGCCGTAACGAAGATGACGCTGGCAGCCTTCGAACCGGCACTCGACTACTGCGTGGTGAAAATACCCCGCTGGCCCTTCGACAAGTTCGCCGCCGGCGACAGATCTATCAATACTCAGATGAAGGCTACCGGGGAGGTCATGGCCATCGACCGCTCCTTTGAGGCGGCCTTCCAGAAGGCTGTGCGGTCGCTGGAGATTACCAACCGCGACATCTTATGGGAAGACCCTAACTGGAATCTTGAGGACTCAGTAAAGGCTAGCGACACAGGCGAAGGCAACATTGGGCGAAACAATTTGCCTCTGCATCCGAACGATGAACGCCTTTGGGGACTGCTCTACGCCCTTCGCAGGGATGTCACGCCAGAGACCCTTTCCCGCGTGACTGGCATAGACCCATGGTTCACCAGAGCCTTTCAAAACATAGCGCTTATGGAGGAACGGCTGCTCGACGGACACCTGGATGCGCCCCTCTTGCGCGAGGCCAAGCGTCTGGGATTTTCCGACGAGAACATCGGCAAACTGACGGACAGAACGATGGAACAGGTACGCAAGTTACGCCATCAGTGGGAGATTATTCCTGTCTACAAGATGGTGGACACCTGCGCCGCCGAGTTCGAGGCCCAGACTCCGTATTTCTACAGCACCTACGAACAGGAGAACGAGGCCGAGGCAATGCTCGGCAACAAGGCGTTGGTAATAGGCAGCGGGCCGATACGAATTGGGCAAGGGATTGAGTTCGACTACTGCTCCGTGCATGCCGCCTGGGCGCTGAGCGAAGAAGGCATCCAGAGCATCCTGGTAAACTCCAATCCAGAGACCGTGTCCACCGACTTCGACATCAGTGACAGGCTTTACTTCGAACCGCTGGATGACGAGAGCCTCCGGGATATCCTGGAAAATGAGGGAGTCCTCAACGAGGACGGCGACGAGGTGTCGCCCCCTTCGATAGTGCAGTTCGGTGGTCAGACGGCCATCAACCTATCACAAACCCTGGACGCCGTGGGCCTACCTATTCTCGGCTCCACCGCCCAGTCCATCGACACTGCCTCCGACCGACAGCTCTTCGAAGAGTTCCTGGCTCGTGTAGGCATTCCCAACCCACCTGGTGCCACCGTGACCAACCTGGAGCAGGCGCTGAATGTGGCCCAAGAGGTTGGCTATCCTGTTCTGGTCCGGCCCAGCTACGTGCTTGGGGGCCGCGCCATGGAGATCGTGCAGAACGCCACGGAGCTGGTGCGCTACATGGGCAACGCATTCGAGGCTGGCATGGGACGGCGGGTGCTTATCGACAAGTACTTCGAGGGCCGCGAGGTTGAGGTGGACGCCGTTTGCGACGGTGAGACGGTGCTGATTCCAGGCATCATGGAACATGTGGAGAGGGCAGGCGTACACAGTGGCGATTCTATGGCCATCTACCCCGGCCTTACGCTGAGCGAGGAGGAGATCGACACCATCGTCGATTACACCACGCGCATCGGCAATGAGCTGCAGGTCAAGGGCCTCATGAACATCCAATACGTGGTTGTGGGCGGCCCCGCATATCGCAGTCCCCGCTCAACCACCGCAACCAACACCAAGACCG
>CAUZQF010000188.1:0-5338 GCA_963581905.1 Dehalococcoidia bacterium | reverse complement strand
GAATCTGCACAGCCTTGTCTGACAACTCCACTGCCGCCCGGGACGCGAATAGCTTGGCCATGGACGCCTCTTTAATGAAGGGCTGGCCCTCGTCGAGCAGCGTCGCGCTGCGCATGGTAAGCAGCCGTGCCGCATCAAGCTGCGTGGCCATGTCAGCAATCATCCACTGGATGCCCTGGAAGTCGGCTACATGCTGGCCAAAGATTTCCCGCTGCTTGGCATAGTTGACGGCGCTCTCGAATGCCGCCTGCGCGATGCCCACGCAAAGAGTGGCTATGGCTATGCGGCTGGCATTGAGCACCTGCATAGTCAAACGAAAGCCCTCGCCCTCTTCGCCCATGCGGTTCTCTTCCGGCACAGCAGCATTGTCGAATACAACCTCGGCTATCGACGAGGCGCGAATGCCCATCTTGCCTTTCAGAGGGTTAACAGTGATGCCTTTGGTGTCGCCCTCGACGATAAGCGCGTCGATGCCACGAGTGCGCAGGCTGCGGTCTTGCGTGGCCATGACAACAAAAACGTCGGCTTCCGGAGCGTTGGTGATAAATGTCTTGGTGCCGTTAAGCACGTAGCCGCCGTTGGTCCGCTTGGAGGCCGTCTGCATATTCGCCGCATCGCTGCCTGCACCAGGCTCGGTGAGGGCGAAGGCGCCTACCTTCTTACCGGTGGCCAGGTCTGGCAAGAACTGCCGCTTCTGGCCCTCGGTCCCATACATCTGGATGTAGTGGGCACAAAGGCACAGGTGTGCCAGACAGGTGGTCGCAGTGGCAGCGCAGCCTCGCGCGATCTCCTCGCCCACCACAACGATCTGGCGCGTGGTGCCACCGCTGCCGCCGTATTCCTCGTCGATGCCCAGGCCAAGCATGCCCAGGTCCGCAAGCTTTCGAAAGTTATCCCAGGGGAACTTCTGACTCTCGTCGAGGCCTGCCGCGTTCGGCACAAGCTCGTTGTCAGCGAAGTCCCGCACCGTCTTCTTTAGGAGGAGCTCTTCCTCGCTCAGCAAATATCCTGACATTATTTTTATATACCTCATGGGAAATTTTGCACTGTCCGCCGCCGTTGCGCCTTCAGAGATCTGAGTTTAGTTAACGGGCCTATATCGAGTCAATTTGCGGCATTACGCCACTCGTCGGCCAGGATGCCGTAGACCACATGGTCCAGCAGCCTGTCGCCCACGCGCTCGGTCTGCCGCAGCGTGCCCTCTTCTTTAAAGCCCAGCCGCTCGGGAATAGCCCTGCTCCTGGTGTTGTCGGAGGCGCAGCGAATCTCCACACGGTTCAGCTCTAGCGGGCCAAAGGCATGGTCAATCAACAGAGAGCAGGCCCTGGTAATCAGGCCCTTGCCCTGGAAGTCCTCAGCCAGCCAGTAGCCTATAGAGGTACGCTCGCTGTACCTGTCCACGAAATGCAGATTGATGACACCGGCCAGCTTGCCCTGATAGCGAATAGCGACAGCCATGCCGTTGCTGTCTGCGAACTGCTGTAGAGCGCCGATGATGTACCGCCGCGATTCATCGCTGTTGCGCACGTTGCTCACCCACGGAAGCCAGCGTTCCAGATACTCGCGACTACCCTCGATAGCCGCAAAAAGCTCTTCTGAGTGACGCTCTTCCAGCAGATGGAGTTCTGTATTTTCGTCCAGGATATACGAGAACATTGTCGTCCTACTCGCGTTATCTCAAAACACGGCTTGGGGAATTTCTTGGTTACACGAGGTTGAGGGTTTTAAGCATTCAAATAATATCATGGCCTGAACTGTCATATGTGCGCATATGCTAGAATTGGCTTCGACGCTTGTCACCGAAATTATTCTCGAATCTGTCTGCAGTGGTCTACTACGAATACGGGTCTCCCGATGTTCTCCAACTCGAGGAGATCGAAACCCCTGTACCGGCGGACGATGAGATATTGATCAAGATTGAGGCCGCATCAGTCAACTCCGGTGACTGGCATATCCTCAGGGCCGACCCATTCATGATTCGCGCCGTGTCTGGACCGTTGAAACCCAAACACAGGATTCTCGGCACGGATGTGTCTGGCCGGGTTGAGGCGGTGGGCAGCAGTGTTAGTAGATTCCACATTGGCGACGAGGTTTTCGGCGACGTTTCCCGGTGTGGGTTTGGCGCCTTCGCCGAGTACGTATGTGTTCCCGAAAAAGAAGCGATAATTCTAAAGCCCGATTCCTTGACCTTTGAGCAGGCAGCGGCCGTGCCGTCGGCGGCGGTCACCGCCCTGCAAGCCCTACGCAACAAGGGCCATATAGAACCGGGGCAGAATGTACTAATCAACGGTGCATCTGGAGGGGTCGGTTCGTACGCAGTCCAGCTTGCAAAGTCATTTGGGGCAGAGGTTACTGGCGTTTGCAGCACAGGCAAGGTGGACATGGTGAGTTCGCTTGGAGCGGATCAC
The DNA here is from genome assembly GCA_963581905.1 of Dehalococcoidia bacterium. Lineage (GTDB taxonomy): Bacteria > Chloroflexota > Dehalococcoidia > Lucifugimonadales > JADFKI01 > Casp-Chloro-G4. The sequence continues at coordinate 2,930 of CAUZQF010000188.1, read as the reverse complement.
ATCATTGACTACACCAAGGAAGATTTCTCGCAGAACGGTCTGCAGTACGACCTGATTCATGCCGCCAACGGTTACCACTCAATCTCCCAATACAAAGGTTCGCTGAAGCCGAATGGGACATAGTTTATGACTGGACGTTCGATGAGTCAATTGTTTCAGGCCATGCTGCTGGGGCCATGGTTTTCATTGGTCAGCGACAAGAAAATGGGCAACATGTTGGTGAATCCCAACCAGGACGACTTGACTTTCATAAGTAATCTTATTTACTAAGGCAAGGTAACTCCTCGAATCGACAGGCGCTTTGCGATCAGTGAGGTTCCCGACGCAATCCGGCATATGGAAGAAGGCCACGCATCGGGCAAGGTCATTATCAACATGTGAATCGTGCGACCGCTTTCGTAGCTATTACGTTTATGAGTCCTGCTTGTGAGAGCCCGTCACAACTCGATAGATCAAGGAGACACTCTGAGGAACATACGTGCACGAGGATTCATCGAAAGCTTCTTGACCTCCGCATCCGCCCACGCATAGAATGAACACACGTTCTAAACAACTCATTAGCGCTGCAAAAACCAGGTGACCAGATGACACAGCGGATGGTATCCGGCGCGCCCCATGAAGACGACCACAACCTAGACAATAGCCTGCGCCCTCGCCAGCTTTCAGACTACATTGGCCAGGACACCGTAAAAGGCTTGCTGGATATCAGCATCAAGGCGGCACGTCAGCGCGGCGAGCCTCTGGACCACGTACTGCTGTACGGCCCTCCTGGACTGGGCAAGACGACGCTGGCCAACATTATGGCCACCGAGATGGGCGTGCGCATCAAGACAACATCTGGCCCGGCCATTGAGCGGCCCGGCGACATGGTGGCAATCCTCACGCAGCTACAGCAGGACGACATTCTATTCATCGACGAGATCCACCGCCTGAGCCGCACCGTTGAGGAAGTACTTTACCCGGCCATGGAGGACTTCTTCGTCTCCTGGGTCATCGACAAGGGACTGAAGGCAAGGAGCATGAACCTGAGCATCAAGCCCTTCACGCTTATTGGCGCTACCACACGGTACGGCATGGTCAGCGCTCCCCTTAGGGACCGCTTCGGCAACATCCATCGGCTGGAGTTCTACGACGAACCCGCCATGAACACCATAGTAACCCGGTCTTCCAGAATCATGGACATCGAATCAGAGGACGAGGGCTTGCAGGAGATCGCTCGTCGCGCACGGGGAACGCCCCGAATCGCCAACCGGCTGCTACGCCGCGTGCGGGACTACGCGCTGGTCAAGGCAGACGACGTCATCACAGCAGACGTGGCGCGGGACGCCCTGACCGGCCTTGCTGTGGACGAGTTGGGACTGGATGGCGTTGACCGCAGCGTGCTCCTGTCGATCATTGAGAAGTTCAACGGCGGCCCGGTGGGTCTGGACACCATCGCAGCGTCAATCAGCGAGGAGTCGGACACCATCGAGGACGTGTATGAGCCTTTCCTGTTGCAGTTGGGTTTTCTGGACAAGACTCCCCGCGGTCGTATGGCAACCCGGCGCGCCTACGAGCACTTCGGCATTGCCTATACCAAGGACAAGCCTGACGCCACCATGCAGGGGAGCCTGTTCGAAAATGGCTCCGGATGATATCATCCAGATGCTACTTATAAGAGCGTTATATGCGTAAATGGGCGCTAACGGCGGCACTGGTCGGCCACATCTTTGCATGGGCAGCACTGCTGGTTCTTATCTTCTGGACCGGTTTTTATTCTGGTGAGTCCACAACTGCCGTAGCCGTAAACAGTACGGGCAGTCAAAGCCAAGCTACTTTAACGTTTGTCGAAGCCGAAACCACAACGGAGAGCTTATCGGCATCTGTTGTCGACCTTCACGGGCTAAGAATAGTTCCCATACTGGCATTACCTGTTGCGCTGACTGCTGCGGCTGCCATGGCGGTGGTGCTGCTGACGACCAGACCTCGATTCGGCATTAGCCTGGCGTGGACCTGCACAATCGCGATTGTGGTCTTTTCTCTGTTGAGCGCCTCCTCCATCGGGCTATTCTACTTCCCGGCGGCGATGGCGCTGATACCCGCATCACTGCTAGCCTCAATCAGTGATGCAAATAAAGGCTCAGCTACCTCACCAACCTAGGCGAAATCCAGATCTGCCCAGACGCCTGCGTGGTCAGACGGGTATAGCGTAGGGTCGTCATTTGCAGGCTCCGCGAAGCAGACTCCGCTTTCCACGACCTTGGCTTGACCTGCTACCCAGATGAAATCGATACATCGGTCGAAGCGCCGCCAATCGGGGTGCGACACATCACCCATTACGCCCTCCAGCGGCGTAAAGGCCGTGACATCTGTCTGAGAAGGCACGAACGCGGACCGCATTAGCTTTGCTGAGGGCATGTCCAGCGTCGCGTTGAAGTCGCCACAGACGATCCTGACATCGGCATCATTGCGGCTGCTGACCCACTCCAATAGCCGTTGCACTTGAATTATCCTCTCAGAGTCCTCCCCTATCGAGCGGTATAGGTGAGTTACGTAAACGTCGACCAGCCTGCCATCCACTTCAAGCCGGGCCACCTGCGCCACGCCGTCATGGATGCGGTAATCTAGGTTAGCAGTCTCAACGATGGGAAAGCGCGTGAGGATGCCCTCGCCGTCCGCCAGGGACTTCTCGCCCGGACGCGCCAGTTGCACCAGACAGTAGGTGTGCCCTGCAGCCGCTCCGCCAACCTGCTGAAGCCATCGCCCTGTCTGGCGCGGTATGCAGACCTCGTTCATGCAGAAGATGTCGGGCTTCAGCCGACCCATCTCCGAGATGATGAGACCGCGACGATCGTCCCAGCGTTTGTGGTCCTGTTCCATGTTCAGTGTGGCAATGCGAAATGTCATAGTCTAGACACCTATCGGTAGCGGGCTGCTGATCTCACCCGTCT
>CAUZQF010000187.1:0-5341 GCA_963581905.1 Dehalococcoidia bacterium | reverse complement strand
CCATTCCCGCTGCCAACCTTTACCACGGCGATGTGAGGCCGGTGGGCCTGTCAGGCAGGTTCTTCAAGGGCAACGAGCGTCAGGAAGAAGAATCGGCGGATGCCATGCGCGTTACGCCTATGGCCAATACCTTCTGGTATTACCCGGTGCTGACTGAGTCCTACTATGCGGTCTGGGGAGGAAAATTGGACGTGCCAGAAGACGGCGAGTACCGCTTCTCGGTCAAGGCTTTTGGCGACCTGAAGCTGTACATAGACGGCGCCCTTCGCGCAGACACGCAGGGGGAGTCGGAGTCGGTGTTCAGCCTAACCGAAGGCTCTTGGCGCATAAGGCTTGAGTACTTCTCCGAGTTCGCGCCGTCGGATTTCGAAATCCAGTGGGCACCGCCTGGCCAGTCCTTCGGTCAAATCCCCATCGAACGGCTCAGCCCAGACAACCAGCAGATGTTCGAACTGATTGGTGGCAACTAGGGGGCAATTAGCCCTTGCCGGGTGGTTCGCCTTCCAGGAACGTGGTGCCGTCGAAGGGGCGTTGCACGGGGAAGAACGTCAGTATCTTGGCGTCTTCAGTACCCTCGTTGGTGAAGCCGTGTGGAACGTTAGGTGGTATGACCATCGTCTGGTTGGCGGTCACATCGGCGACATCGTCTCCTAGCCGTGCCCTCAGCGTGCCGTGCAGCACAACGATGATCTCGTCGGCCTCGTGCGTATGCAGCGGCGCTCCTGTGCTAACGCCGACAGTGCTGTGCGAAACGTTGCTGCTGGTTGTGCCGTCGCCCTCCTGAGTGATGGCCCACTTGCGGTAGTTTGGCCGCCAAGGGACCTCTGGTGCGCTGTCGTGGTCAACTATCGGCATCTTTTGCATTCTCCAAAACTGTAACTCGCATAACCTACGTAATCTGAGCGGCCCATGTCAATTGGAACCAAGCCCTATGCTATACTCGCCGCGCTTAGCCACCCACTCAAAACAGGAGTTTGAAATGTTCGACGTTGTTATTCTGGGCGGTACTGTTGTTGATGGCTCTGGGGCACCTGGTTATCGGGCTGACATCGGTATCAAGGGCGAGAAAATCGACGCCATAGGTGACCTGTCGCAGGCCGAGACCAGACGGGTAGTCGATGCCACGGGCCTCACGGTGTCACCTGGCTTCATAGATGCCCATGCTCATTCCGACGCCGTGTTGCTAACAGACCCGCAGCACGCTGATGGCCTGCGCCAAGGGGTAACAACCGAGATACTTGGGCAGGACGGCCTGTCGTTTGCGCCGCTTTCGCCGGAGAATTACAAGGCCAATAGCCGTTACCTGGCAGGTCTTCTGGGCCAGCCTCCTGAAGGACTGGACATGAGCAGCGTCTCGGCGTTCAGGTCGCATTATCACAAAAAGGTCGCTATTAATACGGCGTACCCTGTGCCGCATGGCGCGGTGCGTCTGGAGAGCGTAGGCTTCATAGATAAGCCTCTGGTGGGCGATCCGGTGGAGAAGGCTAAGCAGATCATTAGAGAGGGCATGGAGCAGGGTGCCGTAGGCCTGTCTACTGGTATGTCTTACCTGCCTAACGCCTGGAGCACCACTGAAGAACTTATCGAGCTGTGCAAAGTGGTGAAGGAGTACGACGGCGTTTACATCACCCACCTGCGCGACGTTAACACTGACCGAGGATTCGGTGGCGGCGGCGTGCCCGAGGCTCTGGAGATAGGCAGACGGTCTGGCGTTAAGGTGCATTTCTCGCACTTCCGGACTTCGCCTGACTATGTAGGGCGAGTGGCTGAGCGAATGGCGCTGATAGATGAGGCTAAGGCTGAGGGCGTGGACTGTACGCTGGAGCTTTACCCTTACCCCACCGGCAGCAGCTTTCCCGTACGCTACCTGCCACCTGACACCAGCGACGGCGGGCCGGACGCTCTGCTTGATCGTCTGCGCGACCCCAATGAGCGCCGCCGAATGATCGATTTCATGCAGAAGCAGAAGACGGACATCGATACGGCGGTCTTCACTCACCTTCCCAAGAACCCCCACCTGGAAGGCATGAGCCTGAAAGACATCGCGGGTGATCGCGGCGTTTCGCTGGAAGAGGCCCTGTTCGACCTTCTGGTGGAGGAGGAGCTGCAGGTTGGCTATCGAGGCGCGCCTCCGGACAGTGTGGCTGTGTGGCGGCAGATCAGCCGAGACTGCGTCGACCTACTGTCCAGGCCGGACTACATGGTCGGAAGCGACTCTATCCACGTGGGCGGCATCCCGCATCCTCGTGCGTACGGCTGCTTCCCAAGATTCTTGGGTCGACTGCGCCGCCAGTTCGACGTCATGACGTTGGAGGAGATGGTCCAGCGAGTGACCGATAACCCGGCAAAACGCTTTGGACTGAAGGGCAGGGGGCAGATCAAGGTTGGCAACTTCTCCGACGTGGTGGTGTTCGACCCGGACCGCATCATAGACAACGCTACATACGATGATCCTGTCCAGTTCCCCGCCGGCATTCCTCATGTGCTGGTCAATGGCCAGGTGGCTGTCGATAGCGAAAGGTGCACGGGAATCATGGCTGGTCAGGCAGTGCCGTAGGGCTTAGCCGCCGTTACAATCTTGGGCAAATTGTGCGATGACCTGCGAAATCCGTTTGGGCGTAATCCGTCTAAGGTATGAATAGTGATTGAAGGCCATTTCAATCGAGACACGTTCGCTACGCAGCAAGCCGTATGCTGACCATTGCCGAGCTTATTTTTGCTGCGATAACCATATTCGTGGGCTCGACAGTATTTAGCACAGTGGGCTTTGGCATCGGGGTGACGACCATACCGGTGCTGTTACTGGCCTTCGATCCGCAGACCGTCGTCGTTGTGGTGAATGGCGTCTCGCTGCCCATGTTCTGCCTGGTCATCTACCAGACTCGACAACACATCAATTACAAGGACATGGTCCCAATATCCTTGGCCGGACTGCTCGGTATTCCTGTCGGTGTTTATTTCCTCAGCGAAGCCAACGTGTCCTTGCTGCGCATCAGCACCGCCACGCTGATCATTCTTCTGACGCTGGTGGCCGCCTTCAATGTCCGTTGGGCCGTTCCCAAATGGAGAGTCGTCGGTCTGTTGGTGGGCTTTGTGGCGGGCGTAATGCTGACGGCGCTGGGTGTAGGCGGCGCGCTCATGGTGCTGGCGATGCTGGTAAGAGGGCTACCGCGTCAGGCCTTGCGTGGCTCTCTGGCTCTGTACTTTTTGACAGTCGAGGGCGTCGCCGTGGCCGGATATGGTGTCGCCGGCCTATACACCACCGAGCGCATCGTGCTGACGGTGACTGTGATAGTCCCTGTGGTGCTTGGCTTCATCCTGGCCACTTTTATCGGCCGCCACTTGAACGAGCAGGTATTCCGAAAGCTGGTTGTCTTCACGGTGATTGCCACCAGCCTGGTGGTGCTAGGGCGCGAGTTTCTTGGATAATAAGCTTTGCAAATTTGGTCTGCGAAACTAGTTTCTTTAGATAACGTGGTTGCCGCTATTCGGGTCGCGCCATACAATGATTGTCGATCCGAATAGTCACACTATTTATTGACGAGTCTAACGAAGACTAGTAAGGAGACCGTATGAAAATAACCTCCGTCGAACCCTATCCCGTTGATAGGTACCTATTTGTAAAAATCCTTACTGACGAGGGCATCACCGGCATCGGCGAGGCTGGCTCCTGGGGCCACCTGGAGGCCGCCGAGGCAGCGTTGACGCAGAAGTTCGCTCCCTACCTGGTCGGCAAAGACCCGCTGACGATCGAGCACCACTGGCAGAATATGTATCGGTCCAGCCACTTCCGAGGAGCTGCCATCATGGGCGCGCTAAGCGCTGTGGACATAGCGCTGTGGGACATCGCTGGCAAGCACTTTGGTGTGCCTGTCTACCAGCTTCTGGGAGGCAAGGTGCGAGACAAGGCGCGGGTGTACTACCACGTCTTCGGCAACACTCGTGAGACGCTGGTCAAAGGCATCAAGGACGCCCGCGAGCAGGGGTTTACCGCAGTGGGTCACCTGACGCCATTCCTGGATGAGGCCCGTAGCGAGCCCTACTACAAGTCCCACGTGAGCAAGATGCGCGACGCCATCGACGCCGTTCGTCTCTATCGCGAGGCGGCAGGGGAAGATGTCGATCTGTGCATCGAGATCCACAGGCGACTTACCCCGGCAGAGGCCATCGTTTTAGCCAACGGCATCGAAGAGTTCCACCCGTACTTCTATGAGGACCCGATATTGCCTGAGAACTACGACGCCATGGCAGAGGTAGCCAGGAACATCAGCATTCCTATTGCCACGGGAGAGCGTTTCCAGACCATGCACGAGTTCGCCGCGCTGCTTAGGCGTGACGCGGTGCAGTACATACGGCCGGACGTCTGCCTGGCTGGTGGCATAACCCATACGAAGAAGATCGCAGCACTTGCCGAGGCCAATTACGTAGGTGTGGTGCCGCACAATCCGCTGGGCCCTGTTAGCACGGCGGCCTGTTTGCAGATTGCGGCCTGTATTCCCAACTTCGCCCTTCAGGAGTACCCCACAGGGGAGCACGAATTCCCCAAGAACGTCATGGTTAAGGAGCCGATTCCTGTGGAAGATGGGTTCCTAATAATCCCGGACGCTCCTGGCATTGGCATAGAGCTAATGGAGGACGCGCAAGAAAAAGCGCCTCCTAGGAAGTACGGGGTAATTAACGCCCGTCTGCACAAGGACGGTTCGGTGGTGGATCAATAAGCTTCGACAGTCACAATTATGGGGGAATAGGTCAAAGGTAATGGCCTATCCCTCATTGCGTGAGGTCTGCTATTAGACAGGGCCGGGCTTTTCCCAGCCAGGCTTCACTGGTGGGAAAGTGCGCCTGTGAGTTCTCTCCCAAACATCTGCGACCATGTGCAGGAAGTTTAGCGGGACCAGAGTCTTGGACCTGCTGAAGTGGTCGTCACTGTGCAGGCGCCTTTCCAGGAATAGCGATGTGCCTGCCGCCACTGCGCCCAGCGACGTTATTATCGGGATGTCCAGTGGCACGTATCCGAAGAAGACCAGCCATTGAGCTATTCCCAGGCCTGTAAGAACCAGAAGCACGGCGCTATTCAGAGACAAGGCCCGCGTCATGATTCCGTGCTGAAACTCAGACTTGCGTATTCTCCAGATGTTCAGGTAAATCTTGTACACCAGCAGATAGACTATAGACAGTCCAAACAGGATGGCCGGGGCTTCGAGGACTGGATCGAACCGGTAGGAGAGGTGCCCATAGGGAAGCTGGGTCCGGATCGGCTGGGCGTAAATCAGCCAGCGGATATTTTGCATTGCTAAGATGACATTGGTCAAAGCCAAAGCAGTGATCGATAACGCGTGGA
>CAUZQF010000186.1:0-5370 GCA_963581905.1 Dehalococcoidia bacterium | reverse complement strand
AAAGACGGGTAAACAATACTCGGTTGCAATCCTTCTATATGTAGGGCAGATAAATTGTCGCTTGTCATGAGCCGAGCCGATAACGGCAATAGGTCGCGCTTCGCCAACTGCTCAATGGGCTGTTCCGAGCATACTTGAGTCCTGTATTAGACCCGTGCGCGTTCAACTGGTGTCTTCCAACGCATCTAGTTTCATGCCTATACCACGCCTCACGCTTATTATGGCGCCCACCTTAGCCGTCTAAACTCTAATGAATTGGACTTCTATCCTCGTGTGATATCATCCGGCGCATGTAGATTTTCGTTTTGGAGGCCGCTATGGCTTATGGAGGCAATGATTGGCTCGCGCTGAACCTGGAGCCAACCCTAGAACCAGAATTACCAATATGCGATCCGCATCACCATTTCTGGGATTTTCGCAATGAGAGGGTGCCATACCAGAGGTACCTTCTTGACGAGCTGAACGCGGATATCTACAGCGGTCACAACGTTCGCTCAACCGTCTTTATTGAGGCCAGGTCAATGTACAGCGCCGATGGGCCAGAAGAACTTCGTTCTGTTGGCGAGGTCGAGTTCGTGCAGGGGCTCGCCGCAGCTAGTGCCAGTGGACAGTACGGCCCGGCTAGAGCCGCCGCGGCCATCATCGGAAACGCCGACCTGAGCATGGGGGACAGAGTTGAGCCCGTGCTGGACGCTTTGCAAGTCGCTAGTCCGAACCGTTTCCGCGGCGTACGCAGATCTGCCTCCTATGACGTCCATCCAGATGTGGAAAGCAGGGCAGAGCAGGGCCTGCTGGCAAACGAAAGCTTTCGGGCTGGGGCGCGAGTGCTTGCTCGCAGGGAAATGGTCTATGAGAACACGCTGTATTTCCATCAGCTTCCCGAGCTTGTGGATTTCGCCAACGCCATTCCTGAACTAACCATCGTGCTGAATCACATCGGTGGCCTGTACCGCGTAGGGCCATACGCCAATCGGGACGACGAGGTGATTACGGAGTGGCAGGCAGGCGTCGCTGCCGTTGCACGGTGTCCGAACATATACCTAAAGTTGGGCGGTGTGGGTCAGCCTCGCTACGGCTTCGACTGGCACACCTACGAAAAGCCTATCGATTCTGAAGCGCTGGCAACAGGCCTCGCTCCTCTAATGAACTACTGCATCGAACAGTTCGGCCCAGACAGGTGCATGTTCGAAAGCAACTTCCCGCCGGACAAGGTGTCTAGCTCGTATAACGTGCTGTTCAACGCCTTCAAGCGACTGTCCAAGGACTACTCGGATTCCGAAAGAGCCTCGCTGTTCCACGACACTGCTACCAAGGTCTACCGCATATAGCTGTTGTCGAGTGTACGCCTAGCGGAGTCCTATGTTAAATTCTGGAAATACAACGCCGCCAATAAATTACTTGATGCGGCGAAACTTATTAGGAGAGAACCTTAATGACAACGTCAAGAGAGATCATGCAAGAGGTTGCGCCTAGATTGGCGGAACTGACTAACGATGTGGTGTTCGGAGACATATGGGAGAGGCCAGGGCTATCCAAACGGGACCGCAGCCTGATGGTCGTCGCCGTACTGACGGCTCTGTACCGAACGGATCAGCTGAAGGGCCACATTGGCCGCGCGCTGGATAACGGCGTTACGAAAGACGAGATCGCGGAGATCATTACACATATGGCCTTTTACGCTGGCTGGCCTACGGCGGCCAATGCAGTCAGGGTAGCCAAAGAGGTCTACGACGAACGAGGCTAGGGCTTTCAGTCTCGAACAGTGGAAGCGCCGCAGGGAAGGGTGCATTATTAAATGGAAATCGTACTGCTGGTAGGCCGGGTAATATTCGGCCTCTACTGGGTAAATACGGCTATTCTTAATTTAATGGGGCTAGAGAAAGGTGCGGCGAATGCGGGGGAGCACGGGGTCCCATTCCCTAAGTTCTCTTTCATAGCCACGGCGCCGGTAATGATTGTCAGCGGTCTGAGCATTGCCTTTGGCTTCTACTCTTGGGTTGGAGCGATCGCCCTTATCGCTTTCCTTATCCCTGCCTCAGTATTGCGACACCACTTCTGGGATGTGGCAGACCCCCAGCAAGCTGGCGCTGAGAGGCGCGACTTCGAAAAGAACATGGCGCTGGTCGGTGCGTGCTTTCTCATCATCTATTTTGGCTCGGGCCCCTTCAGTCTTCATTAGTCTGCGCGAAGCGAGAACACAAAACGGCCCTCCCGATCAGTCATCTTCTGGCGGGCCGTTTCATTTAATTCTCTAAAGATGCTTTATCCGGAGACTGGCACGGGAATACCTGGAATATTTACCTGGATGCGACCCATTGTTCGCCACGTCGTGTAGAACAGCGTAGTCCAGTCATCGCCGCCAAAGGCAAGGTTTGTCGTGGTGTCCTCACCATGGACAATAGTTCCAAGATGCTTACCGGATGGGTCCATTACCCAGATTCCTCCGGAGCCGCCACAATACACATTACCTTCCACATCCACCTTCATACCGTCGGGAACGCCTGGGCGGTCTCCAGTCAGGTCGCAGAACACACGGCCCGACGCCAGAGCCAGCATGCCGTTGGGTTGCATATCGAAGGCTCGAATGTGCCCTCGACGAGTGTCGTTGATATACAGAATGCTCTCGTCCGGCGTGAAAGCCAGACCGTTTGGCACTATAAAATCACCGATAAGGAGCGTCTGTGTGCCAAGGTCCGGTGTGACTCGATAGACGCCAGAGAAGTCCAGGTCTACGTCGGGGTCTGGAGCACCGGGGTCCGAAAAGTAGATGCAGCCGTCGGACTTTACCACTGCGTCGTTGGGCCTGTTGAACCTCGAACCTCGATGATTACTAGCAACAGCCGTAATACTGCCGTCCAGCTCCTGTCTCGTCACTCTGCGGGCGCCGTGCTCACAGGCAATCAGACGGCCCTGTAAGTCTCTCGTTAGGCCGTTCGCCTGATTCGTGCCCTCCTGAAATACTGTGGTGCCTTCGCCAGGTGACCATTTCATCCGCCGGTCCTGTCCGATATCGCTGAAAAGCAGGTATCCACCATCTTTCCACCAAAGCGGTCCTTCTACGGGCCACCTGTCGCTGGCCATACCGCTGGCTAGCTGCTCGACCTCGGCGTCGGATGAGACGATGCGATCTAGTTCGGGTGAATTCTTCTCGATGGGCAAGTTAGTCCTCCTAATACACGGGTAGCTATCGACACTCCTTTGGGCGAAGCTGGGAAAGTCTACGGTCCGTCAGTCAGCCAGAGGCACCATCATAGACAGGCGTGGCCCACCGCCGACTACCGCCGTGGTGTGGCCCTGACCCGTGGTATCCTCCTCCACCAGCACATCGCCAGTTACGAATCGACGCTTCGTGCCATCCCCTACGATGATTTCCATCTCGCCAGACAGCGTAACAACATACTGCTTTTGAGGTGCGTTGTGCCAATCGCGGAAGTAGCCCGCCTCTAACAGCCGGAACATCACGCTTTTCGCATCGTGCATTGAGGTCAGGTCAGGATGGGAATCCAGTGTCAGCTCTTCGAAGTGCGACTGGCCGTCATCGCCAGCGTATAGCCTTACAATAGCCAATGTGTTCTCCTAAATACTTGTTCTCTTTTGGTAGACCTTCTGCTCTAGAAACTCCCGCCAGGACTTCACAAACCCAAGACAAGCGATGTTCGGACTTATCTTTGAGTCGTAAGAACCTCTGTCAGTGGAGTCGCTTGGGGTCCTTCCTCACATAGACCTGGAAGAGCCGAGGAAAACGCCTTAAAGTAGTCCGTAGACTGGAACCGCGTCAGTGCCTCTTGACCCGCAAACCTGCCCAGGTGAGCGAAAAACACGCTGTCTGGCTTTGCCAGCGAACTGTACAACATCTCGGGGCCAGGGATTTGGTTCAGGGCCGCAAAGAAGGTTTCTCGCAGAATTTTGGCGGCGGCGCTGTCAGCCTTTACCCTATATTCAATCAAGAATTCCATAGTACCTCCTTTTTCGCTCTCGCCGTCACTCCAGTACAGGGAATGCTAACCATCAATCAGGTTGCGGTCAATCTCAACACCCAGTCCTGGCCCCTGGGGCATCGCCATAAAGCCATCGCCATCCACGTTCGGGTAGTCTCTCAATACGGAGAAGCCGTGCCTGTAGTCGCCAATAGGCGGATCATGCAGAATCTCGAGAAACGGCGAGTGGCGCCACGAAGCTACCAGGTGCATGTGAGCAATTATGCCCAGGTCGCGACCGCCATTGTGAGGCACGATCTGCTTACCGTAGAGCTCGGCCAGGATGCCGATTTTGCGCATGGCTGTGAGGCCATGTAGAACCAACACTTCCGGCTGCAGAATGTCGTAGACATCCTGCTGACACGCCCAGAAGAAGTCGTGCATGCCCGGCAGGCCCTCGCCTCCCGCAATGGGCATGTGCAGAGACGACTTGAGCTTGGCTATCTTGTCGAACTGGAAACCCAGTAGGGGTTCCTCCAGCCAGTAGCAACCCAGGTCCTGCAAAGCATTGGCCGTATCAGCCGCCCGCCGATAGTCCCACTGTATCCCTGGCTGCCAGGTGCCGTTGGACTCAGCCTGGTTGCCGTCTACCATGATGCTCATATTGTCGCCGACGGCGTCACGCACCATCTCTACTGTGCGCACATCTTCGGCCAGCGTGTCATGGTGTATGCGTACCTTAATGGCCTTCCAACCCTCCTCCATGAGGCAAGTGGCCATATCGGCACGCTCCTCAGGCGTCGACAGCTGTATCATGCTGGCGTACGGAACGACCTTGTCTTTGCCGCCGCCCCAGAGCTTATAAAGCGGTTGACCAGTGGCCTTGCCGATAATGTCCCACAACGCGATATCTATGCCTGCCGTGCCTTGATAGGCCGCGCCCCAGGCAAAATAGCGCAAGACGTGAGTGTGGCTCTCGATATCGAAGGGGTCTTTGCCAAGAAGGTGCTCTTTAACAGCCGAGATCAGACTGGCATCCACGGCGGGACCTATTCCTGTCAGACCTTGGTCAGTGTGGACCTCAACGAAGGAGCCGCCGCCCACCTGAGGCCTCCAGACTCTGGGATCCCAGGCGGGCTTGATCTCCCCAACGGATTCGACAACTCGAAGGCGAATGGTCTTTACGTCGGTTATTTTCAGTCGGGAGTTCTCTGGTAATTTAGACATCTCTCCTCGCAAGTTTAGTCCAGCAGTACTTTCCTGTTGTATGGCCCGATATTAAATAGGGCTGTCGGCATTCTTGCCGAACTTCAGAATGAACACCAAAAATCGGCTCAATGGTCTAGAACGACCATAAGAAGCATGGCGCTCACCTGAGTCTTGCAACGCCGTTACCCGATTAAATATTCTCCGTCTTCCCACGACGGGTCGGACTGCAAGAATCCCCGGAGTT
>CAUZQF010000185.1:0-5382 GCA_963581905.1 Dehalococcoidia bacterium | reverse complement strand
GTAGGGCGATTTGATGGTCGCTTTTCAGGAGTTATTAGCCTTAATCATACCACAGGAGAATAGACCAACCTGCGTTAGTTGTGCAAAACAGTTGCATTCCTATTTTAGACTACCTGATCCACACAACCTTTTCGCCGGTAATTACGATAATCGAAACAGAATGTGTAGATCATTGCCAGGGACTCTGCTGCTTCGATGCGGTTAGATGGCTAAAGATTTCCCTGCACCAGAGAATCGTAAAGTCGCGACTGGGTCTCAATCGCTCGCAGGTAGACCTTGTTTCGATCGCTGCCTGGCCGATACGTGATTGCCTGCGGAGGCTCGATGTCGCCTAGCCCCCTCCAAACTCCTAGAGCCTTCAGAGCCAAAATAGCGCCTCCTCTGGTGGCGGCCTCAGATACGGTACTCATCGTTATGGGGTGGCCGAGCACGTCCGCCATGAGTTGCCCCCAATAGGGCGAACTCGAAATGGCACCTCCATTGGCAACAATCAAGGCGTCTTCCGACGCGTGGGCCTTCAGTAGGTCCCAAATCAGCGCGAACCTGTACGCCACTGATTCAAGCCAGGCCTGCACTATCTGAATGGGCGTGGTCGCCACGCTTATGCCCTGAATGACGCCGGTGGCATCGGATGCCCAGCCAGGACTGCGCTCCCCTGAAAGGAATGGCAGCACAGTCAGGCCATGGGACGCTGGTTCCATTGCTGCCAACTCCTCTTCCAGCTTCCAGTGTTCGGCGGGTAGCTGCAAAGTACTTCGCAGCCACGCGTAAACACTGCCGGCATCCGTCAGGGCACCGCCCAGCACGGTTTTGCCAGCCAGGCTATATGCCCACAATCCCGTAGGTATTTTGGCAGGCCGGCTATCCAACACCATTCGCATAGCCCCACTAGTGCCTAGAGTTAGCGACACCCTGTCATTTCCCACGGATCCGCAGCCAATGTTGGCGGCACCTCCGTCAGGCACTGCAATAATGAACGGTACGTTCCACAATGCTGGCCACTTCTGGGCATATTCAGGTGACAGTCCCTGGTTAGCGGTGTCATCGGCGGCGAGGCGAGGCAGCTGGTCGACTGTCAGAGGCAGATACGACAGCAGTTCTTCGTCCCAGTCTGCTTTGTCCACGTTCAGCATGCCTGCCCAGGAGGCCGCTGCCGTGCTCATGGGGATATCTTCGCGAGCAAACCAACGGCGGTGACAATAAGCGCCAACATCCACCCACAGCTGGGCCTGCTTCACAAGTTCAGGTTGGTGCTTGGCCAGCCATAGTATATGGGGCGGCATGTACGACGTGTGCTGATGACAACCGGTGCGCTGGTGTACGGAGTCTTCGTCTACCAGTTTCCTCATAAGGTCAACTTCCGACCTGGGCCGGCTGTCCGCATAGGTGAAAAACGGGCCGAGAGCTTTGCCATTGCCGTCCAGTGGCAACATCGTCATGGCCATGGAGTCCATTGCCAAGGCCGCGATGGCATCTGTAAGAGAACCTGCCTTGCTCAGCACCGAGTCTATGACCGACTCTATCGCATCAAGCAGATGGTCTGGCCACTCAACGGCAGCGCCAGAAACGTCCGTGTGCAGTTCGTGTCCAGCCTGAAACAGCGTGCCGTCGACAAGATCGGCGGCCGCATCATAGAGGGCCGCCTTCACAGATGAGCTACCCACATCCACAGCCAACACGAATGGCGCTTTGTATACCTTGTTATCTTCAGCCATACATTTCTCGGCTCAACCTAGATATTTTTATATGCGAATGTTTTGGCCCACATCATACCGCTCGCTCACTCAAATCGCATTGTCCGCCGTAAATACCCTGTCGTATAATCACAAGGATGAATTCTCCTATCCTTGCCCACTTCCATAGCTCATGCCCGTAAACGACCACGAGCCTTCAAAAAAGCTGCCAGAGGAACGGGAAAGCGACCCCCAACCTCCGGCCATGGACACGGTAGCCGAACTCAAGCCCTGGTCAGCCCTGGCCTATCGTGATTACCGCATACTATGGATCTCCGGCGTGGCGCAGATGATAACCATGCAGATGCGTCTCCTAGTCACAGGCGTTTGGCTATACGAGGAGACGGGCTCGGGCGTGCAGCTGGGCATGCTTGGACTGGTGCAATTGGCCGTCCAGCTACCGGCAGTGCTCTATGGCGGTGCCCTGGCTGATCAGATCGATCGCAAAAAGCTGATGTCGTATGCCCAGTCCGTCAGCTTCGTCCTACTCATCGTGCTGACTGCCTTGGTGGCGACAGACAACCTGAGCGAATGGCACATATTCGCCACAACGGCCATTCTTGGCGTGGCCAGCACCGTGGGCAACCCGGCAAGGTCAGCCCTGACAGCTAACGTAGTGCCCAGAACTCACCTGATGCACGCGGTGACAACAAACACAGCCACGTTTCAGGTGGGCGCTGTGGTCTCGCCGCTGGTGTTCGCGGCAACCATTACGACGCTTGGATTTCCGGCGACCTTTGCTGCAGCCACGCTGTTCTCCATACCCGGTGTCATACTTCCACTGCTGATAAGAGTCTCCGGGATGCCTCGTGGAGCCGTAACCGAGGGATCCATGCTTAACAGGATGTGGCAGGGCTTTCTGTTCATCAAGTCGCACCCAATATTACCCGGCCTATACATCATGGACGTCGGCGTAACCATAGTCAGCCACTACAGGCAGATAATGCCTCTGATGGCTGACCGCCTGTTCAAGGCCGGCCCCGGCGCCGTGGGAGTTATGACGGCCGCCAACTCAATTGGAGGCATCGCGGGAACCTTTGCCGTTCTCTTCCTTACGCGCTTCAGAGCCAAGGGCATGCTTGTGATGTACGCCTCACTGGGATTCGCGCTGCTTCTGATCGCCCTGGGCTTCACAACCGCTCTCTGGTTAGGAGTTGTCGTACTGATCGGCCTGGGTGCCACAGACGCCATAGGCATGGCCACACGCCAAACAACGGTGCAGCTAACGACACCCGATAACATGAGGGGAAGGGCCGTCAGCTTCAACAACGTGGCGGCCATGAGCGCAAACAACATCGGGACGTTCGAAGTCGGCTTCATGTCGGACCAGATCGGCGCAGGCAACACCATGGTGCTCGCCGGAGTGGTTGGGCTTTTGGTCGTAATTGTGGTCTGGCGCTCCATACGAGCCATCCGAGACTACCGGTATCCATAGCGAGATAAGCTTAGCGAACCGGCCGGTGTGCTATACTCAAGCCCGATTTCCAGGCAACTTCGAAGCTGCCAACCAACTCTAATTGGACTTACGAGGTGAAGATATGACTACCCAGGCTTACGCCAACCCAGACCTGCTAGTAGAGACCGATTGGCTCGCCGAGAGGCTAGACGATCCCAATATTCGAATCGTGGACTGCGACCCAATCGACGTCTACAAGCGCGCCCATATAAAGGGTGCGGTCGGCATTCCCGTGCACCACTACATCAAGCAGGTGGAGTACGACTCTGACGTTAGGAAGTACCCGCTGGTCGCGCCACCGGACAGGATGAAAGAGGTCATGGAGTCCATGGGCATCGGCGACGACAATCTAATCGTTGCCTATGACAGCAATGGCTCACTCTGGTCGTCAAGGCTATGGTGGGTGCTGAACTACTACGGGCACACCAACGTCAAGGTGCTAAACGGCGGCTGGCGAAAGTGGTTCGAAGAGGGCAGGCCAGTGTCGGATACCAGTCCTGACAAGGGTTCCGCAACGTTCACTCCCAAGACCAACGATAGCCTTATCTGCACTTTGGACTATGGCGTCGCCAATGTGGATAATTCCGACGTACTGTTCCTCGATGTCCGTGCGGACAGCGAATGGGATGGCACCAACAACCGTGGAAACAAGCGGGTTGGTAGAGTTCCCAATTCGGTGCACCTAGAGTGGCTGAACTTCGTCACCGATGACAAGGTCATGACTATCAAGCCTGCTGATGAGCTTCGCGCCATGTTGGAGGCGGCAGGGGTGACGCCTGAAAAAGAGGTTGTCACTTATTGACAGGGTGGCATCCGTGCGGCGCACGGCATGTTCATCCTCAATTTGATGGGATACCAGCGGACCAGAAACTACGACGGCTCCATGGGTGAGTGGGCGAATCAGGACGACACTCCGCTAACCCTTTAACGAAAATACCCAGTCAGCCAAAAGCCCTCGCATTAACCGGCGAGGGCTTTTTTATGTGTGCTTGCCCCAGATACAAAGGTACTTTAATGGCTTTATAGGGTAATGGGTTCAAGCTACTACTGTATTGACATTACGAAAGCATTTAGTGATTCAGCAGGGAACAGGATATGCAATTACTCTCAAAACATAAGGTTTTTGTAAGTGCTCATCATGGTAACGACCAGGCTTACCAGGACTGCTTTGCTCAATTACTTGGGAATCAAGGCGATGTCGCGGTCTCAAGATCTGTTCAGATTGGCGATGTTGGGCCCATAGCTGAAGTCGATCCTCTTTATAAGACGATTCGTGATAACTACCTGGGCGATACTAATATCACTATTGTCCTAATTGGCGCTGATACCTGGAAGCGCAGGCATGTGGACTGGGAAATAGGGGCCAGCATCCGGCAAACGCCCTTCAGCACCCCTTCCGGGCTAATGGACATACTTCTACCGACGTATAACTTCCCGGCTCCGAACCAGTACGACACCTACACGATTCCACCCAGGCTTCATGCCAACTTCCAATGTGGATTCGCAAAGATTCATATGTGGACCGACAGCGCGGACGAAATCCATGGATGGCTTGAAGAGGCTTTTCGACAAAGGCTCGGTGCCGAACCAGATAATTCCTACCCACTGTTCTTGGAGGATCGAACCGAAGCAAGCTGGCAGGTCTAGCGAGCAATTCTTGTAGTTGGGTAACGAAAACAATCCCCTGCATATTGGAGGATTTTTCATTTGAAGACATACTTTAGAAAATTTGGCTCCGCAGGTAGGATTCGAACCTACGACCCATCAGTTAACAGCCGATTGCTCTACCACTGAGCTACTGCGGAACATGGTGACATGACGGGCCTGTAATTCAGTGGTTGCCGTCAACACCTATGTTAGCATCGACAGACCCAGCCATCAAGATAATTTCAGGCTTTCGATTCACATTTCGAGATTTCACAATTTCAATATTTCTAACTTCGACGGTTCAGTACTTGGCCCCATCAATATAAAATTAAAGCCATAATGCCGCCTTCGAAGTGAATTGGCTAAACAACAGACCGTTACAGCCAATTAGCGAGCAGATAAATAGCCGATCTCAAATGATGAGCCAACCGGGCCAGGAAGAAGAACCTACTCCAGACGCCACATCCGAGGCAGGCCCAGCGCCGCCAAGATGCTCACAGCAGTCAGAATCGAGCCGTTAAACAGCAGGGCGACGGGAGCGCCGAA
>CAUZQF010000184.1:0-5409 GCA_963581905.1 Dehalococcoidia bacterium | reverse complement strand
TTCGCCACTCAGGCGTATATCTATATATGGCAAAGCTGCGCGCTGGGCACAAAAGAGCCCTATCGAAGACAAGCAGAACGCAGCTTCGATAGGGCTTAAATACAAGTCGATTATTCGTCCGAACGAACTAGTCCAAGAAGTCTCGGAGCTTCTTCGATCGGCTAGGGTGCCTGAGCCTCCTCAAGGCCTTGGCCTCGATCTGCCTGATGCGCTCACGGGTCACGCCGAAGTTGCGGCCTACCTCTTCCAAAGTGCGTGTCCTGCCGTCAAGCAGGCCGAACCTTAGCTGAAGAACTCGGGCCTCACGATCGCTGAGCGTATAGAGTACGTCGTCAACCTGCTCTCGAAGAAGCTGGTACGAGGCTGCATCAGCAGGGGCCAACGCGTCCTTGTCTTCGATGAAGTCGCCCAACTGGCTGGACTCCTCTTCGCCGATCGGCGTCTCAAGAGAGAAGGGTGACTGAGTGAGCTTGAGGATCTCTTTGACCCGCTCCTCGGTGACCTCCATGGCTATACCAATCTCGGCGCTGGTGGGCTCGCGGCCATTCTCCTGAACAAGCTGGCGACTAACGCGAAGTAGCTTGTTGATGACCTCCACCATGTGCACCGGGAGTCGAATAGTGCGGGATTGGTCTGCGATGGCCCTGGTAGTCGCCTGTCGAATCCACCAGTGGGCGTATGTGCTGAACTTATAGCCTTTGCGATAATCGAACTTCTCGACGCCACGCATGAGGCCGATATTGCCTTCCTGGATAAGGTCGAGAAGCGAAAGTCCTCGGCCAACGTACTTCTTGCAAACGCTGACTACCAGGCGAAGGTTAGCTTCGGCCAGGTGGCGCTGCGCCCTAGTCCCCTCGTCCTTGAGCCTTTCAATGTGGCTATTGAAGATAAGCTCGTAGGACTTGAGAGACTCCTTGAACTCCTCATCCTTGGCAACGATGCTCAGGTTGGAGACTAAGGTCTCAGGATTTACAAGCTCGTTGATCTCCCTAGGAAGGAGTCGGCTGTTCAGAGCCAGTTTTCGTAGCTCGGCCTTGATGTCCTCCGGCTCCTGGTTGAGCATTTCAGAGATGAAGTTCAGAAGCTCTTCTGGTAGCTCACCGTCCAGTGCTTCCCTTAGTACAGGCTCACCCATCACATCGGATAGAGTAGTCTCACCTTCGATGCCAAGGTACCTGCATAGCGCGTTAAGTAGGGTGGTGCCATCTCCCAGGCGCTGGACCAGATTTACGATGGTCACCCAGGCTCGGGCTGGCTCAACGTCGGCTTCCGCCAGATCTTTCTCAACGCTCTGGATGTACTTGCAGGCCTCGATGCGCCTGGCAAGAGTTCGCTCGTCAGATTTCTTCAGGAGGCTAACTCGGCCAATTTCCCTGAGGTACATTCGAATAGGATCGTCGATCTCGACGGTCTCCATATCCTTTTCCCACTCAGCGTCCAGGCCTGTTTGGGACTGGGTAACGTCAGACTCAGATACAGCAATGCCGTTGGACACTACCATTCGTTCGAGGGATTCAGAAGCATTGCCTGTTCTATCAGATGGCTTCCAGAGAGACTCTTCCGGTGCGTCTTCGTCAGATTTCCTATCCATAAATCACAGCCTCCCTAAATTTGTCCTGGACAACACTGGTTACACTGCAGGGACACGCCGACTAAAAAAAGGCATGAAATCACCTGCCAATTTGATACGGGGGTTACTTAAACCGGTAAGTAATTCTGCCTCTAGTCAGATCGTATGGCGAGAGTTCTACAAGAACTCTATCACCCGGCAAGACGCGGATGAAGAAGCGGCGTATCTTGCCTGAAGCGTAGGCAAGCACCTGGTGACCATTGGCCAGTTCAACTCTGAAAGAAGCATTCGGAAGAGATTCCGAAACTGTTCCTTCAACCTCAATCACCTCTTTTTTTGCCATACAACTCCTTAGTTGAGACTAAACAACGTCCTACTAATTAACCATACCAGATATCCCCGAAAACAGAAGGGTTAATTCCATGGTAATCCCCTAGCACAACGGCAGGCATACGTTTCTGATCTCTACCAGAAGCCGCATACCAATCTGGCCTCCCATCAGACGCCCCTGATGGCCTTGTTCCTGCCTTTAAAAAGGCGACAAAAGCCCTGCGTCCTGAAGTGGAGCACGGTCATAGTAACACGGAATATCCGATTAGACAATTGGCATTAGGTTCACAGATTATTAAGTTAACCAAATTATTAAACAAATGATAGAAAACGACCAAAAGCGCCGGACTTATTCAGTCGACACTATTGCCAATTTTATCTTCGTTATTTCGTCGATACGATGATTTATTAAGTCAACCTGCTCAGCTGGTCCACGATGTCCAGTCCAACCCGCTCGCTCCACGCTGCAAGCAACTGCTGCGTGATAGGGCCCGGCACCTCTTCGCCCAGCTTACGATTGTCCACGCGACCTACAGGCAGAATGCAGTAAGGCGTGCTGCTCATGAAGGCCTCGTCAGCAGTGTAGACATCATAGGGTTGCAGGTCCTCTTCCACGGCGGAGATGCCTAGCTGCTTGGCAAGTTCGAACACGGTCATGCGTGAGACGCCCTGCAGTATGTCGTTGTCCTTGGCCGTCTTCAGCACCCCGTTGCTCACCATGAAGAAGTTGGAGCCAATGCCCTCGCTAATATTGCCCTTGGAATCCAGCAAGAGCGGCAGCGCGTCCGGGTCCACGTCCGTGGCCTCCAGCTCCGCCAAAACAAAGTTAAGCCTGCTGTAGTGCTTGACCTTGGGGTCGATCTGCTCCGCCGAATAACTGCGTGTCTTGGGGATTACAACGTGGGCGCCCGTCTTTTGAAGCGGCCCATAACGGGGAGCGCTGAGAGGGTCTATCCAGATGGCTATGCCGGGATTGGAAGGCTCCTGAATGGTGCCGATGCCCCGCGTCACGATCTGAGTGATCATATAGTCGTCGTTGGCGGCTTCTCGCATGGACTCGTTGCGCTCAACCACGTCCAGGGTTAGGCGGGCCATTTCGTCCATGCTCAAGCCAGGGTCGATTCGAGTGTACTGGAGCGACCGGTAAAGCCTGTCCAGGTGGTCATGAAGCCGGAAAATCTTGCCGTTAAAGGTTCGCGAGGTGTCGAAGACCACGTCGCCCAGCCGAAATCCACGGTCCATCATGCTGACGGTGGCTTGGCTACGTGCCACGTACTCCCCATTAGACCAGACTTGATAATCCACTTCGAACCTCGCTTTTACTGGCTTTCCATCTGCTTTGACCTAAACCGGTTTCGATCAGGGCGTAGCCGGAGCATTACAAAAGAAACTGATATTGGTGATAAGAAAGCGCTAGGCCACGCCGTTGGTCTCCCTAACAGCTCTTACCGCCGTGAGTATCTCATCGGGATTTTCCAAGGTCATTTCGGTCAAGCCGACCTCTTCCTCGTAAATAGTCTCGTCAATCTGTGACTTTATCTCGTCTTCCATGACGTGATAGGCGGCGACTCCCAGTCCCGCACCGGCCAACGGGCCAGCCCACGTCGGATCGCCCTCGGTAACCGTCATGGCAAACAGCTTGCTGCTGTCGGCGGTGGGGGTGCCCAGTACCACGACCAGGTTTTCAGTGCCAACTCGTTCGGCTGTCCGCTTGATCATCTCTTGACCCTCCAGGTCAAGCGCTCCTGCAGATGTTCAGACGAAGCAGGCGGTGAACTCCATCACCACCTCAGCGCCTGCGCTCTTTACGCAGGCAACTATCGAGCCTCCCTGAACGCCGTCGCGCTCGCCCAGAACTATGACTTTCTTACCCTTCAAATCCATTGAACTGGCCTCCGTGTCTCACCATAAATTTACCTGCCAAGACTGGCCCTATTATCGCACGTTTGGCCATCTAGCGGGCCGGGTTGCGCTCCAGGATGAACGAGTAGCCATCTGACATCTGTGTCATACGGCCAAGGAACAGGCTGCCCTTGGCCACGAACATGGCCCTCTGCATCTCGCCAGCGCCAATGCGATCCACGGCGTGACCCAGGAATGGCATAGCCGAGGCAATGTGGCCCTGAGTAGACGAAAAACCCGGCATGCCGTGCTTTGCAGAAAATTCGGATATGGCCGAGCGCTCAATCTCGTGGTTCTGAACTGCTAGCCCCGCTATGACACGGTAGTTGCGCTCGGTAACGTCTCCACCGCCCGATGGCTCCGTGAGCTCAGGATTCTGCAGTTCGATGGCGAACTTGTCTATGTCTGCGAAACGCAGTCCTAATTTGGACAGGGGCTCGGTCATCAGCGTGCGGGATATGGCCCGAAGTGACGAACCTGCGCCGATGTTATGACCACCCACTGAGTCCAGCCGAATAACCGGACTTCTGCCGTCGTCAGGTTCGACCATTACGGCGAACGCGCCAAGCACATCCTCAAGGACCGGCTGGTCGGATTCCAGGTGGCCCGTGTAGTTCATGCCCAGCTTGGCCAGGGAGCAACCGCCTATCACAGCCACCTTGTCATATAGACCAGCGCTTACAAGAGACGCTGCGATAACCAGGGCGTGAGTGGGCGCGCAGCAGAAGGCTTTGACATCCGAGCCGGTTGCCCCCGCGAGACCACATAGCTCGCCGACGGCTTTGGCCATGTTGCCTCCGCCACGTTGAAAGGAGTCGCCAACGGCCTCCTCACCGGTGTTCAGGACATACTGGACCTGCGACGGATCGATGTCGCCGTCGCTCAGCAGGGTTCGCAATGCCATGGCGGCAGACGCCTTGCAAGCGAGATTCTCCAGCAGCACCTCAGCGCCAAGCTCACTACTGCCTTCGATTCCTACGACGCAGCCAACAAGACGTCCGCTCTTTAGAACTAGTGGTATGGAACTAGCTCCCGCCACCTGCTCTTCGATGGCCTCTTGCGAGTAGGCCTCTTCAAGCTTTTCCAGGTCCTTGGGCATTATCAGTGGGTTGCTGCGAAGAGAATCGGTGGCCTCTTTGGCAAAATCCTCGACCAATCTGATGATGTCGAAATCGTCGGCCACTTTCAAAAGGCCGTAGAACTCGTCTTCGGGCATCATGTCGCCATGCGGCTGTCTTCGCTCCGCATCGCCGTTGACCTGAAACCAGGGCCTTGAGATGTCGCGCAACTGGTCGGGATATATGGAACCTAGAAACGCACGATTGGGTGGGTAGGCCACGGCGTTTTGATAGCTCCGAAAGTGGCCCGCTATGTCATTTAAAACAGCAGCGTTTCTGCCTATGTCCAGCGACGGCTTGTGGCCATAGGGAACCAGGCCCGGCGTGTGCGCCAGAAAGTAGCGCACTCCAGTAATGACCGTCAGCCTGCCTAAGGCATGTATTGCCATTAAAACCGACCCAGTTCAGAAAGCTCAGTTGCCATGGGCCAGACTACTCCTGCGACTCTGATTCCAGCGCATCCAGAGCCTTCTGCACCAGCCTACGTCG
>CAUZQF010000183.1:0-5415 GCA_963581905.1 Dehalococcoidia bacterium | reverse complement strand
CCTAGTAGTGGTGCTATATTATCGGTACCATTGTTGACTAAATTCATCAACAAACCTTTCACTCGCAGGAGAAGTTCCATTATGACCGAACAAAAGGTCATTTCGCGTGAAACCGGAGTCGAAGACCGGGAGTACAAATGGGGATTCGATTTTGATATCGAATCTGACAAGATTCCCAAGGGTCTAAGCGAAGACGTAGTACGTCTAATCTCCCACAAGAAGAACGAGCCGGAATGGATGCTGGAATGGCGTCTGAAGGCCTACAAGCATTGGCTTACCCTCAATAATGGGGCGCCGACTTGGCCCAACCTCGATTACCCGCCTATCGACTTTCAGGACATCATCTACTACGCTGCGCCGAAGTCACAGAGCGACGCACCTAAGAGCATGGACGAAGTCGACCCTGAAATCAGAGAAGCCTTCGACAAGCTGGGCATTCCGCTGATTGAGCAGCAGCGCCTGAGTGGTGTCGCCGTGGATGCGGTGATAGACAGCGCCTCTGTGGCCACGACTTACCGCAAGATGCTTGCGGATGTTGGCGTCATCTTCTGCCCAATAAGCGAGGCGGTGAAAGACCACCCTGACCTCATAAAGAAGTACCTGGGTTCCGTAGTTCCTTACACGGACAATTTCTACGCCACCCTTAACTCCGCGGTTTACAGCGATGGCTCTTTTGTCTACGTGCCACCAGGTGTGCGCTGCCCCATTGAGCTCATGACCTACTTCCGCATTAACGAACTGGATACCGGGCAGTTCGAGCGCACCCTCATCATCGCCGACAAAGGCAGCTACGTTAGCTACCTTGAGGGCTGCACCGCTCCCATGCGCAAGACCCACCAGCTTCATGCTGCAGTGGTCGAGCTGATCGCGTTGGACGATGCAGAGATCAAGTACTCCACATTACAGAACTGGTATCCCGGCGACAAAGAAGGTAACGGCGGGGTGTATAACTTCGTCACAAAGCGCGCTATTGCCCGAGGAAAGAACTCGAAGATATCGTGGACCCAGGTTGAAACTGGCTCCGCCATTACGTGGAAGTACCCCAGCGTTATCATGCAGGGCGACAACTCCGTTGGTGAGTTCTACTCGGTAGCCCTGGTGAACAACTACCAGCAGGCCGACACCGGCACCAAGATGATCCACATTGGCAAGAACACCAGGAGCACTATCATCGCCAAGGGCATATCGGCGGGTAAGGCTCAGAACACCTACCGAGGGCAGGTCAAAATTATGCCTTCGGCTAAGAACGCTCGAAACTTTACTCAGTGTGACTCGCTCCTTATCGGAGATGAGTGTGGAGCGCACACAGTGCCGTACATCGAGGTTCGCAATCCGACGGCGCAGATGGCCCACGAGGCCACCACCTCCAAGGTCGACGACAGCCAGCTGTTCTATTTGCAGCAGCGCGGCATCGACATGGAGGAAGCCAACTACATGATTATCAACGGCTTTTGCCGAGGCATCTTCAAAGAGTTGCCGTTTGAGTTTGCCGCTGAGGCGTCTCAGCTGCTTAGAGTTAATTTGGAGGGGACCGTAGGGTAAATGACTGAGGACATCAAGAGTAACCCAATTCTGGAGGTAAAAGACCTCCATGTTTCCATTGAAGATACAGAAATTCTAAAAGGCGTAAATCTAACCGTTAATATCGGAGAAGTTCACGCTATCATGGGCCCTAACGGCTCTGGCAAAAGCACATTGGCCAACGTACTAGCGGGACGTCCGGAGTACAAGATCACCGGCGGGGAAGTCATCTACAAGGGCATGAACCTTCTCGCTATGCTTCCGGAGATTCGCGCTCGTGAGGGTGTATTCCTGGCATTTCAGTACCCGGTAGAGCTTCCTGGAGTTCGTTCGTGGCAGTTCCTGAAGGCCTCCGTAGACGCCATGCGTAAACATAGGGGCGAAGATGCCCTCAGCGTCCGAGAGTTCGACAAGCTTTTGGACGAGAAGCGCGCATTCGTCCAGATGGATGGGGACCTGGTCCGGCGCTCCGTTAACGAAGGTTACTCAGGCGGCGAGAAGAAGCGTAACGAGATTATGCAATTGGCGCTTCTGGACCCTACCCTAGCGCTGCTGGACGAGACAGATTCTGGCCTGGATATCGATGCGCTAAGGATAGTGTCCGAGGGCATCAACAAGGTGCGTTCCGACAAGAACGCCTTCGTTCTGGTGACGCACTACCAGCGGATTCTAAACTACATAACGCCAGACTACGTGCACGTGTTGCTCAACGGCAGCATAGTCCGTTCTGGTGGCAGCGAGTTGGCCATTGAACTGGAAGAAAAGGGCTACGAATGGTTACGCGAACAGGTCACGGCGTAGGTTATAACCAAAAATGACACAAACAATAACCAGATACCAACAGTATGATACTGATTACAAATCTTTCTCCGAGTCCAAGGCCCAACCAGAATGGGTGCAATCGCTTCGAGAAAGTGGATGGGCGCGTTTTCAGGATCTAGGCTTGCCGACTGCTCGGCGAGGCAATGAGCCCTGGAAGTACACCAACATCGCGCCGATCGCTGAGGCCAGCTTAACGTTAGCTCAAATGCCAGGTCGCATAACCCTCGATGAAGTAAAGGCCGTGGCTCCTTGGGATGATGGCTGGACGAATATGGTCTTTGTGGACGGTATTTACGTCTCAGACCTTTCCAGCGGAGCATCCAGTGGTGTGGCGGTAACCAGCCTTGCCGAAGCTATAGCCACCAGCGACGAATTGGTAAGAATCAATCTTGGCCAAGCGCCTCATATGGAAGAAGACGACGGGTTCGTATCGCTGAACAATGCATTCCTGCGTGACGGGGCGGTACTCCATATCAGGGAAGGTAAGACTGCTGAACGGCCAGTACATCTGCTATTCATCTCTACGGCTACTGAGCAAGCCACGGTCTCCTATCCCAGAATACTCGTGGTGGGAGAGGCCAACAGCAAGGCCACGATCATCGAAAGCTACGTGGGTCTAAGCGACTCAGTTTACCTTACCAACGCGATGACTGAGATTACTTTGGCTCCAGGTGCAGAGCTTGAGCATTACCGACTGTTGATCGAGAGCGAAAACGCCTTTCATGTCGGGTACGCTCGAGTAGACCAGGCAGCCAATAGCATTTACAAGTCTAAGGTCTTTGAGAGGAATGTAGGCCTGGGTAGGTTCGACCTTTACACAAGGATCAATGGCGAAAATTCCAGTTGCGAGATGAAGGGGCTCTACTATACATCCGGCTCGCAGCACATGGACAACTACATAAACATCAACCACGAAAAGCCGCACGGCACCAGTCGCCTCTATTACAAAGGCATTCTGGACGGGCGATCCAGGGCCGTATTCGGAGGCACGGTATACGTGCAGCCCGGCGCCATCAAGACGGACTCTCGCCAGGAGGACAAGAACCTGGTACTGTCCCCTAATGCCGAGGTAGACAGCAAGCCGGCCCTGTTCATCTGGGCGGACGACGTTGTCTGTGGTCACGGTGCCACGGCCGGCAACATAGATGAAGACACTGTGTTTTACATGCGGGCCCGAGGCTTGGATCTGGAGGCGGCTAGCCGTCTGCTGATCTACGGATTCGCCGGTGAGATTATCGAGGCTGTGGAGGAAAAGGGTCTGCGCAGCTACTTGGAGCAGCTTTTCCTGGAATCTCTCCCCAGCTACAAGTTCGAATTTTGATTTTTGAATAGAGTTTTCGATTGGCTTTAATGCGGCACCACTGAGTTGCTTATTAAGGCCAGCTCAGGTTCGGGCCATATGGAGAGTTGGAGTGCGTAAGAGTTTGCGGTCCGACAAGCCAAGGCATCGAAAGAAATTGAGCTTCAGTTGGGTCCTTAGAAAAACCGGAAGATTTAAAAATAAATGAATGATTTGCAAGAGCTTTATCAAGAAGTCGTGTTGGACCACAACCGTAGTCCACGCAACTTTCGTAAATTGGAAGAGGCCAACCGTTCCGCAGAAGGCTTTAATCCGTTGTGCGGCGACCAAATAACGCTTTACCTGGAAGTCGACGACGACGATAAGATAAAGGGCATCGGGTTCCAGGCTATGGGATGCGCTATTTCGAAGGCATCGGCCTCCATGATGACTGATGCGGTCAAAGGCCTCAGTGTTAAGGACGCGGAGAACGTCTTCGATAATTTTAGACATATGCTAACCAACGAAGAATACGACGCTGAGATATTGGGTGATGCAGAGATACTATCCGGTGTATCGCAGTATCCTGCTCGGATTAAATGTGCGGTGCTCTCGTGGCATACACTGAAATCTGCCCTCGACGGGAACCATGATCAACGAGTTACCAGCGAATAGATAACAGGCTAAGGTTAAAGGTACTCTCATGAATATTCCGATCAAAGTCGATTATGGAGTCCGAGCACTGGTGGACCTTGCCATGAACGGCGAGGGTAAACCTGTGCGCGCCAGCGAGATATCTGCCCGAACGTCAATTCCAGAACCTTACCTGGCTCAGGTGCTCCATGGTCTAAGCAAGAACGGCATAATCAAGAGCGTGCGTGGCCCTCAGGGCGGCCATCTGCTGGCCAAAGAGACTTCCGAGATCCGCCTCAGCAAAGTCATGGCGTGCCTTGGTGGCTCCGAGGCGCCGGTGGCTTGCTTGGAGGACTCCTCCTCGTGTATCCATGTGCCTGCTTGCGCCCAGAGAGAAGTCTGGCGCAGCGTGGCCGAAACAGTTTTCAAAATCTTAGACTCTACAACCATCGAGGACCTGGTAAACAGGACTCGAGCGGCTACAGCACCAGTTGAAGTCGTAGTGTAGTAAATAGACAATATATTTTAGGGAGTAACAGTGGCATTTCAGAAAGTGGGTAAAGTAAGCGAAATTCCCGAGGGGAAGTCCAAGGTATACGAGGTCGGCAATATGGCCATCGCCGTTTGTAACTTCGAAGGTACACTTTATGGCATAGAGGATGTTTGCACCCACGACGGGGCTTCCTTCAATGCAAGCTCCCTCATCGGATGCGAAATCGAATGCCCCCGACACGGCGCACGCTTTGACGTAACCAACGGAAAGGTCACTGATCTTCCCGCCGTTATGCCCGTAGACACTTTTGAGGTGCGAGTCGAAGGCGACGACATAGAAGTAAACATATAAAACCCGGCAACTTATGGCGCAATTTCCTGCCGCCGCTCTTGCTTAAGGAATAGTGGAAAATGCTCGATGTTAATAAGATAAGAGAGGACTTTCCGGTCCTCTCTAAAAAAGTGTACGACGGCCAGCAACTGGTCTGGTTGGACTCTGCAGCCACGTCCCAGAAGCCTCGTTCAGTAATTCAGTCCATTGTCGATTACTACGAGGGCTATAACGCGAACGTCCATCGCGGAGTGCACGCCCTGAGCGTCGAATCCACCGCTGCATTCGAGGACGCCCGACAAAAGGTCGGCAACCTGATTAACGCCGAGAATTCCGA
>CAUZQF010000182.1:0-5418 GCA_963581905.1 Dehalococcoidia bacterium | reverse complement strand
ACGTGTCGTTAGACGGTCATCTGCCAGTCATCTGAAGGAGATCAGGATGCCGACCATCCAGGAATTGAAAGCACAGTACGACTCCCTTAACGAATTGGACAACACCTTCAGCATGGGGACGGAGGGCAAGATTAACGCCGACTGCCTGATCGTCTTCGACTACGAGTACGCCGGACAAGAGGCAGAGGTATCCATCGACACCGACGAGTTTACGGCAGTCTGTCCCTGGACTGGCCTGCCAGACTTCGGCACGCTGACCATTCTCTACGTGCCGGACAAGACCTGCATTGAGCTGAAGTCGCTGAAGTACTACCTGCTGTCCTTCACCAACGTCGGCATAGTGCAGGAGCATGCAGCCAACCGGGTTCTGAACGACCTGGTGGCGCTCTGCAGCCCCGTCCGCATGGACATCACCATGGACTACAAAATTCGCGGCGGCCTCCACACGGTGATCACGGCCAAGTACGAGCAGGAGTAAGGCATGGTTGATAACCTGGGAAAAGCCTTCGTAAAGGCCTCCAAGCTGTCTGAACCTGAACAAGAAGCCTTGGCAGTTTGGATTCTTGAGGAGCTGGCTTCGGAAAGAGTCTGGGCGGAAGCGTTTGACGCCAGCGATGATGTCCTGTCGAAACTTGCCGATCATCACCAAAGCCGTAGTTAAGAGTTTGACGCCCATATCAAACAGAATATCCCGGCCCGATGACTCAATATTACTCAGGACAAAAAAATGACTAGCTTCGGCATTACGCTGCTTTCCGGCGGCCTGGACTCCACCACCGTCACCCAATACGCGAAGGACCGCGTCGATCACATGACGGCGCTGACCTTTTTTTACGGCCAGACTCACAGCAAAGAGGTGGACTGCGCCAAACAGATCGCCGAGATGATGGGAATCAAGCACAAGTTGCTAGACATCTCCTTCCTCAGCGAGGTGGCCTGGTATTCGGCGCTAACCAACCCAGACCAATTCCCCATGCCGACCAATCGGCCCGAGGACGAGATCGGGTTCGGCATACCTATTACCTACGTGCCCCTGCGCAACACCATCTTCCTATCGCTGTCAGCGGCTTTCTTGGAGAGCGAGATTCTTCACGCAATAGAAGTGGAAGGCGTCAGCGTCTCCGACGTAGAAGCCTACATATACCTGGCGCCCAACGCCGTCGACTACAGCGGCTACCCCGACTGCCGACCCGAGTACTACGAAAAGGTCACGCAGGCTTTGGAGTACGGCAGCAAGTTGTGGACTGAGTACGACATTCCGATTAGAGTCGAGACGCCCATCATAGAGCTATCCAAGGCCGAGATCGCCGAGATGGGTTTGCGGATAGAAGCGCCGCTGGAGTACACGTGGAGCTGCTACCAGGGCGGAGACATTCCTTGCGGAGGATGCGATAGCTGCGTTCTGCGGGCCAAGGGTTTCGAAGAGGCCGGGGTGTCCGACCCGCTGCTGGTACGCTTGGGACAGACTTAGCAGGCAATCGGCCCAGAAAATGGCAATTATATAAAAATCTTTCAACTCCTCGCGGGCTTAAGGTCGCCCCTGGTGCGCCGTGAGGAGTTGTCGAGAGACATCTTAGCGGCATATGTTTCGGAGAAACCTTCGAGTAACCCCTGCGGAAGGCTTTACTCGATTGCTATCAAGTTAGCACCGCCCATGTGAGGAAGTCATGAGGATATCTCGAATAAAAGGGGCAACCGAAAATTGGTATCCAAAGAGCTAAAACTAAGCAGACAGCTATCTGGCGAGCCAGAGATCTTTCACTCGTTGCAGGGCGAGGGCCACAGCATTGGCACGCCCACCGTATTTCTACGACTGGCGCTGTGCAACCTGACCTGCGTCTGGTGCGATACCAAATACACCTGGGATTGGGCTAACTTCGATCCCAAGACCGAAATTCTCCCTTTAACGAGTGAAGACATTGAAGAGCGAATACTGCGCTACGACTGCCCACATTTGGTCATCACCGGCGGCGAGCCGATGATGCAGCAGGACGCTCTTGCCCCTCTGGCGCTCTCCCTAAAGGGGCGCGGCTTCTATATAGAGGTTGAGACGAACGGTACGCTGGCTCCCAATGCGGACATGGAGCAAGCGGTGTCGCAGTGGAACGTATCGCCCAAGCTGGCTAACTCCGGCGTCGATGCCGACAAGCGCGAAATTGCTGAGTCGCTTACAGCATTTGCCGCTTCTGAAAAGTCCTACTTCAAGTTTGTGCTTTCGCAACCTACTGATGTAGACGAGGTGCTGACTCTAGTCGAACGCTACGCTATTCAGCCGCAACGCGTCATCCTGATGCCTCAGGGCACTACGCGAAAGGCCATCGAAGAGGGCAGCCAGTGGGTCACGGACCTGTGCACCAAGCACGGCTTCCGCTTCTCCTCTCGCATGCACATCCTCCTCTGGGGCGACAAACGTGGTCGTTAATCTTAAATTGAGTTAGCCGTGGCTTAGTGGGAAACGAGACTGGATAGGGATTCGTCGCATATTTATGTTCAGATGTTTTGCATAGAGTTAGCGGCGGGTGGTTGGGAAGCGAGACTGGCGTGGGATTCGCAGGAATTCTTTTGTAGGGGTTTTGGCGTCGCAGAGGCTTTACTCCCTCATCCTAGATAGGGAGAGGGCAGGGGTGAGGGTAAGTAGCGTGGCTATTAAGGCCCAGCAGCCAGCCTACTCAATCACAGGCCCAAGATAGATATCGTCGCCTTCGACACGAACAGCGTAGCGAGCCACAGACTCCGTAGCCGGGCCTTGCGTGACCTCGCCCGTCGTCAGGCAAAAGCGACTACCGTGCCAGGGGCACTCGATCTGATCGCCGTGGATGAAGCCATCAGCCAGCGGGCCGTTGGAATGACCGCACATCTCGTTAATGGCGTAAATTTCCCCTTCCAGCTTGGAAAGCACAATTAACTCTCTGCCAAGCTCAACGGCGCTTATCTGACCCTCAGCAATGTCCGAGACTTTCGCTATTTTTTTGAAATCTTCTGAACTCATAATTTCCTGTTTTACATCTTAGTATGTGTGTTGGGGACAAGAAATCTTCGATCGCCAGCGAGCACCCCAGCGGCGACTATTGCTTCAAGTCCCTACGCCTGTGATACCCAGTGATGCCCACCTCAGTATCTTAACATTTACCATATACCTGAAACCGAAGCTGGTCTAGCGAGGCGGCGACATCAATGCGGCAAATTGGCCCTGGCAGACGTCGATGCAGTAAACTGTCTTTGGCTGCTCAGTCTCGCATATCAGAGAGCACCGCGAAAATATGAACTACAAAAACAGGAGGACACTGGGATATGACCAAGTTCGCTCGATACGAAGTTGGCGGAAACATTTCATACGGCATAGTTGAAGGCGATACCGTCAAAGACATCAGCGCGGCGCCATACGACGACTATTCGGAGACCGGCACCACTCACAACCTGTCTGATATCAAAGTGCTTGCCCCTGTTGTCCCAGGCAAGATCATAGCCATCGGGCGCAACTACGTCAGCCACCTGGACCACTCAGCGTCCCTAGTTGGCGGCGACATGGAGCTGCCTAAGGTCCCGGAGCCATTCTTCAAAACCACTTCGTCCGTCATCGGCCCCAACGACCCCATCATTCTCCCAAAAGAGATTGCTGAAGAGGGAGTTCGAGTCGAGGAAGAGGCAGAGCTAACGCTGGTCATCGGCAAGCGCTGCCGTCGAGCTACCCAAGACAACGCATTCGACTACGTTCTGGGCGTCACATGCGGAAACGACGTGAGCGCTCGCGACTGGCAGGTAGGCGACCTTTCTTGGTGGCGCGCCAAGTCCAGCGACACCTTCAGCCCCATCGGCCCGTACATCGTGACAGGCCTGGACGCTGACAACCTGCTGCTGACTGGCCGGGTAAACGGCGCGGTTGTTCAGGAGTCCGGAACGTCTGACCTGGCGCACAACTGCCGACGAATCATAGAGTTCGTCAGCGCAGTCCTTACGCTGGAACCTGGCGACATCATCATGACCGGAACGCCGGGAACACCGGGCCAGATCAAGGCAGGCGATACCGTTGAGGTCGAGCTTGAGGGCGTCGGAGTGCTGAGCAACCCAGTCATAGCCGAGTAATAATATCCCGGCCGCTGCTGGAACTTTTTGTATATATCGACAAGTCAAAAGGGGCGCATTCAAATGCGCCCCTTTATAATTTCCTTCTTCACAGAGCTACCGACTTCCCGACCAAGACGGTGCGGTTATATCACCCCGCCGTTTGCTCAACTTGACGACTGGCCCTTAATAAAACCGTATCCCTCGCACAGCACGATTCAGGCCTGCCAACCACTGCCATGCAGCCTGAATGCGTCTACAGATCTTAAATTCAAGACCCCCCGTCGAGAATACCGCCGATGGTTAGCCAGTAGAAGACGATGTAAGTGCCGGCGATAATCATCAGCCAGGTGCCAACAGGCTGTAGGTACGGCATGGCCTTGCGCATACCGTTAACCATGGCTCCTTTGAATAGGGCCATTCCCAAAGTCAGAAGTATTATTACTATGCCCATGCCCAAGGCGTAAAGAACGAATTGGGCGAATGAAGTTGCAATGCTGGACACGGCAAAGGACGTTCCCACTACCGACAAGAAGATCGGCAGCGTGCAGCTCAATGAAGCTGTGCCGTAGCTGAGACCGAACAGGAAGTAGCCCTTGACGTTAGCCTGATTGGGATCGCCCATCTTATTCGAAACCCGTTGCGCCAGCACCGTGTACAGCTTGCCGCCACTAAGCAGCCAGGCACCAGCTAGCGTCAGCAGAATGCCGATGAACAGCCCCAACCAGGGCAGAATGCTTCCCACCACTGATCGCGCACCGAAGCCGATTATGGCGCCGGCGACTGCGAACAGCAGGATGAATCCTGCAGTCACGGAGCCTCCGATAACCAGGGCCTTCGAAAACCTGCGCCCAACCGATTGCTCATCTTCTGTATCGCCGGTGCCCATGTACAGCCCCATGTAGGCTGGCAGCATCGCAAATCCGCATGGGTTAAATGCAGCGGCCACGCCTGCTCCGAAGGCAAAGCCCAGAGGAGCAATAATCCCCAGGCCACCGAGGAACGAGCTGGAGTTGCCAGACAGCGATTCGACGAAAAAGTTGACACCATCTATATCGGCAGACCCACGAACGAGGAAAGCCCCGACCAGGGCAATACCGAGGGAGACAGTGGCAACCAGAGCAGGCAAGATTACGCTCTTAAACAGCCTGGTTCCGTTTACATAGGCATCGGTTGTATCGTTCACGATGGTCCTTTCGTTCTGACCTCTGGCTGTGGACAACCAATCCAGCGCAATTAATATTCAGCATCGCTTGAGGACATGCGCTGGTTGAGGTTTGCCCTAATACGATTATAGCGTGCTATGCCTCGTACTCAGGCTCAAATTCATTACAGTAGTATTTCCACACACTCTTT
>CAUZQF010000181.1:0-5418 GCA_963581905.1 Dehalococcoidia bacterium | reverse complement strand
CCCCGCCGAAGAAGCCCTTACGGTGCTTACGTACCAGAACGAGGTCGGAATAGTTGAGGATGCCCTTTCGTTGGTCTCGAAGAAATCCCGTGCCAGTTGAGAAGGTGCACTTGAAGGGAATACAGGTCATTCTGCGCGAGAAACGCATCGACGATGCGGAAGACGACTACGCCTGGCGTGTGGACGAAGAGCTAGCCAAGCTGGACGCCACCAGGCCCCTCACGATGTCGTTCGAGGATTTCAAGAAGTATTCTCGCGAAGAGATAGGCTTCCCTAGCCCACGGTCGCGGCGCTTTGGCGTAGATACATACGAAGGCCTCCACATCGGCAACTGCATGTACTACGACATTGATCTGCGTAACGGCGAGACTGAGCTGGGCATCATGATTGGCAATCGCGACTACTGGAGCAAGGGCTACGGCCGCGATGCTGTAAATACCCTCATCGATCACATTTTCACGAGCACCACTATGATTCGGATCTACCTGCATACGTTGGATTGGAATCACAGGGCCCGTCGGTCTTTCGCCAAGTCAGGCTTTCGCGAGCTGAGAAAGGTCCGGCGCAGCGGCCTTGATTTTGTGCAGATGGAGATTATGCGTCCCGAGTGGGAGCACATGCGGCAGGAAGAGCAGCAGCAGTTGCTGGCCACCCAGGCGGAACGTGACGCCGAGGACACCGGTACGACTGACAGCCCCGCCGAATAGCTCCCCTACTTATCCAAGACATCCCCTAATCAGTAACAAAAAGGCTTCGCTAGGATTGAGCCTTTTCCCGCAATATTTCTTCCGCACCACTCGCTGGCCTCTGCCAATTTTTACGAAAGGCCTGCGCTTAAACTGGGCCTTAGCCTGTCGTTTTACCCCCGCACAACTCGCGGGCCTGTGCTAATTATTACGAAAAAGCTTTGTTTGAACCGAGCCTTGGCCTGTCGTTCTACCTCCGCACCACTCGCATGCATTTGCCAATTATCCAAAAAACAAGAAAAGTATAAGAAAACCTCTAAACACCTTGCGCGCCATTCCATCCCTTTTATAGGCTGTGCTCATTGATGTGACGTTGCGCTCCAATTGTGTACGCCAACGCACATTCATCTTTTCACACGACTTCTGCAAACGCTGTGCTTTGAACGGTGTAGAGCACTCGTATTGAGAAGAATATGGCGGAGCTGGGTTCTGGAGGATTTATGAGGCTTGTTCGCGCGAAGGTAACCGATTTCAAATCCATCGATGACTCGGGTTGGGTGGACATTGACGATGTCACCAGCATGGTGGGGAAGAACGAGTCCGGAAAAACGGCGTTTCTTGGGGCGTTGAAGCGACTAAATCCCGTTGACGGGGTAGACAAATTCGACCTCAAAGACTACCCGCGTAAGGGTTATGTGCGATACAAGAAGGTGCACAAAGACAACCCAGCCATCGCGCTGACCGCTGAATTCCAGATTACTGAACAAGAACTGGAGCAGATCGAGACCGACCTGGGCAAGAATGTGCTCCAGTCTACTCTCATCACAGTGGCCAAGGACTACGCCAACAACTTCCATTGGAAGTTCGAGGTAGACGAGAAGGCCATAGTTCAGCACATCCTGGGTAATGCAGGACTGCCTCCAGAGATTCAGCAGCACGCTGAATCGGCAGAGAGTTGTGCGGAGTTGTCCATCAAGTTGGAGGCTCTGGATGTTAAACCAGCGTCCGTGCAAGCCCTGCTTAAAGACATCGCTGAGAAGTTCAAGAGCGATGTTGGAGAGCAGCTAATAGAAAATTATCTTCAGAAGTTCCTGCCTAAATTCGTCTATTTTGATGAATACAGCACCATGAGAGGCCGGATTTCGATTCAAGATCTACGCCAACGCTATGAAAAGGGCGAAGACCTTGATGATTCAGATAGGACATTCCTGTCACTGCTAGGCATGGTTGGTGCAGACCTTGAGGGTCTGGAGAGCCAGACCAGCTACGAGTACCTGAAGGCGGAGTTGGAGTCTGCGTCCATTGGCATCTCCGACGAGATTTTCGAGTACTGGAACCAGAACAAGCAGTTGCGGGTGGAGTTCGACCTTTCGCCTGCCAACCCTAACGACTCACCGCCGCTCAACGCCGGCACCATTCTGCACGTCAGGATTTGGAACAACCGTCATCGGGTCTCCGTACCCTTCGACGAGAGGTCCAAGGGCTTCGTATGGTTCTTCTCGTTCCTGGCCTATTTCTCTCAGGTAGAGGAAGAGGAGTCGGGCGACCTGGTACTGCTGCTGGATGAGCCTGGCCTGAATCTTCATGCCATGGCCCAGTACGACTTCTTGCGCTTCATAGACGAGCGCCTGGCCGTAAAGCACCAGGTAATCTACACGACACACTCGCCATTCATGATTAACCTAAATCGCTTGGACCGCATCCGCACAGTGCAGGACGTGGACGACAGAGGCACGGTCATCAACGGCGATACGCTAAGCAACGATCTGGAGACAGTGTTCCCGCTGCAGGTGGCCCTGGGTCACAAGCTGGCCAATACGCTGTTCCTAGCTCCTCATTGTCTGATGGTCAACTCGGCGTCAGACCTGATCTATCTGCAGATCCTCGGCGAACTGTGTGCCTCTAAGGGCCATCAGCGCCTGGACCCTCGATGGGTGGTAATTCCCGTTGGTGGAGCAGACAATCTGCCTACCTTCGTCTCCCTGCTGGGCGAGAACTACGTCAGCGTTGCGGTGCTGATGGACGTTACGCCTAAGAACAAGGAGAAGATGGACGCCATCAACCGCAACGCCGTAATCAACCGCAGCAATCCAATCAAGTGGGTTGAGGTCGCCAAGGTGAGGACGGCCGATATCGAGGACATCTTTGATCCCATGTTCTACCTGAAACTGATGAACGAGTCCTACGCGGGCGAACTTCCAGCCACGGTGACCATGAAAGGCATAACCGACAGCGATCCTCGAATTGCCCGTCGGGTGCAGGCATTCTTCAAGGCTGAAGGTATCGCCGGTGGCACTTTTGATGCCTACAGGCCTGCGTCATACCTGTTGCAAAAGCATGCCTTGTTACGCAACGAGATTGATGCAGAGACCATCGAAAAGGCAGCGTCCATGTTTGAGCGTATCAACGCTATGTTGCCCTCAGACGGCATCAAAGTCGAGGGAGTAAACGGTAGCAGGTCATTAGCGCCTACGCCGTAGTTCCCAAGCTCAGTAACCGATCTTAGCAGTAGGGGGAGGCATTGGCCTCCCCCCTTTTATTTGTGGAATATTTTTGGACGGCTCACTTCCCTGCGCCTTTTGCCAAAGACATGGCAAGCTAAAGCTATCGATGTACGACCGTGAGGATTTGCGGTAAAGTTTAATGTATTCCTAAGCAAGATTAGTAACGAGTCTGTATTTGAAATCCACAAACGACTATTCTGGATCAAGAAACGCTCCCGATATGACGTATCGCGATGCGCTGGAACTGGTGATGGGCTTGGCCGATTTCGAGCGGTCCACGCACAGCCCTGGGCACTCGACGTTTCATCTAGAGCGGATGACCTACCTCATGGGTCGGCTGGGAGACGTTCACCTCAAAACTCCGACGGTTCATGTTGCAGGCACTAAAGGTAAAGGCAGCACCTCAGCGATGATCGCCTCTATGCTCACGTCTCATGGTTACAAGGCCGGCTTCTACTCGTCGCCCCACCTTCATAGTGCGGTGGAGCGAATTAGAGTCGGACTGGACCCAGTCACACAAGAGGAGTTTGCGGGCGTCGTGGCCCAGATCTGGCCCGTTATCGAAGAGGTCGCGCAGGATGGGGTTTATGGTCCGGCAACCACCTTCGAGGCGATGACTGCCATGGCCTTTGTCCACTTCCACAACGTGGCGGCAGACTTTCAGGTAATGGAGGTCGGGCTAGGCGGCAGACTCGACTCGACGAACATCGTTCTGCCCGAAGTATCGGTGATCACGTCCATCAGCCTGGACCACATGGCCACCCTGGGTGACACTATCGAGAAGATTGCTTTTGAAAAGGCTGGCATCATAAAGCCCGGAGTGCCCGTAGTTGTCGCGCCCCAGTGTGACGAAGCGATGGCCGTCTTTCTTCAGGTAGCCGAGCAGCGTGGTGCGCCTTTGGTGTCTGTGAAGGAGCAGCTGAGTTGGCAGGAGACAGGCATAAGTGCCTTGGGGCAGACCTTTCAGATCAAGACTTCACTGGATCAGTATGACCTGGAGATGCCGCTGCTGGGCGAGTACCAGTTGGAAAATGCGGCCACTGCAATTGCTACAATGGAAACTCTGGCCGTCGGCGCTTCGATGGTCAATGAGAAATTATCCAAGAAATGTATCGGGCAAGGGTTAAGAAATGTTCGGTGGCCTGCTAGACTGGAAGTGCTAACAGGTAATTCCGACTCGGAATGTCAGATAGTTGTTGACGGCGCTCATAACCCCTACTCTGTTAGTAGACTGGTGGAAGCGCTTCCGAAATACTTTCAATACGATAGAGTATTTCTGGTCTTTGGTGCCCTGGGCGGGCACAGCGCCAGAGACATGATCAAGGCACTGGAAACATTGGAACCGGTTGTTTTTACTGCTAGATCTCGGCATCCGCGCTCCTCTCTCGGCAGTGAGATTGCGGATATTGTGGCCGAAGAAGGCATCGAAGTCGCCTTCCAGGCAGAGACTGTCGCGGAGGCCTTGCGCTCAGCTATAAAGACGGCTGGTCCTCGGGATATAGTTCTGGGAACAGGTTCCCTGGCTGTTGCTGCTGAAATCAGAGAAGAGCTTCTGGGTATACCGCCGGAGCTGTACCCCAATATGAAACCGGTAAATACAAATAAGAATTCTCTCGTATCAAAAGACCCGGGTAGCATGCCGGGTAACTCCAAGAGGTAAGTCATGGATAACGGAAGAAAAAGAGTGGTGGTGACTGGCATGGGTGCCGTTACACCTCTTGGCTCATCAATTCCTGATTACTGGGCGAGCCTCGTCGCTGGAAAATCGGGAATAGGTCCTATGACGCTGGTCGACCCCGCTGAGTACCCTTGCAAGGTATCTGGAGAGGTGCCGAATTTCGATCCTGGTCAATATGTTAATCCCAAAGAGGCGCGACGAATGGCGCGCTTCACCCAGCTGGCTGTGGCCGCTGCATCATTGGCCATTGAGGACTCCGGGATAAATATGTCCAAGGAAGACTCGGAAAGAATGGGCGTTGTCATGGGTAACGGCAACGGCGGCTTTCCCACTACGGAAGACGGAGCCAGGGTCCTTTTTGAGAAGGGTGGCATGAAGATGAGCCCCTTCTTTATCCCCATGATTCTGCCGAACATGGCGGCGGCCAACGTGAGTCGCATCTTTGGGATCAAAGGCTACACGTCTACTGTGATAACCGCATGTGCGGCGGGTAACCAGGGCATTGGCGAAGGCACCGAGGCTATTCGAAGAGGCGCCGCAGATGTCGTGC
>CAUZQF010000180.1:0-5421 GCA_963581905.1 Dehalococcoidia bacterium | reverse complement strand
GTGGCCGCCAAGTCGCCTAATTGCGTGCTGCTTCCTGTAACCAACCCGCTGGATGCCATGGCACAGCAGGCCCATGCGGTTACTGGCTTTCCGAAGAACCGAGTTGTCGGCATGGCCGGTATCCTGGACACAGCTCGATTCAGGACCTTCCTGGCTCAAGAGCTTAATGTCTCCGTTAATTCGGTTGAGGCTTACGTCTTGGGCGGCCACGGAGATACCATGGTTCCTGTAGTCGGAACCACCACCGTGGGCGGCACGCCGGTGGCTAACCTGATCGCTAAGGACAGACTTGAGGAGATTGTTCAGCGCACCAGGGACGGCGGCGCGGAGATCGTCAACTACCTGAAGACCGGCAGCGCATACTACGCTCCGTCAGCGTCCATCGTGCGCATGGTGGAGTCCATACTGCTGGACAAGAAAGAGATCCTCCCATGCACTGCCTTGCTGGAAGGCGAATATGGCATCAACAACCTGTTCGTTGGAGTGCCGGTCAAGCTTGGTGCAGGCGGCGTCGAAGAGGTCATTGAGATCGACCTGACGCCTGATGAGCTCGCCGCCCTTCAGAAGTCGGCCGAGGCTCTTCAGGAGCTTGTAGACATCATGGCAGCGGCAAGCTAGGCAAAGATGGCAACGGAGGCACAGATCATCAAGCTGCTCAATGGCCTGGGGAAGTTTCCAGGATGTCCGTCCTGTGGCGTTCGTATACGATTCGGCGACCAGGAGTGCCCTCGGTGCGGTGATGATCTGTACGACGACCTGTCCGACTGGGCTGAAGCCTTGATAGATGAAATAAACGTTAAAGTCGAGTGACACCTGGATAATATAAGACTGAAACGCAAAAGAGGTCGCTGATAATCCAGCGACCTCTTTTTATTTTTCGAATTATGCTTACGGCTAAGGAGCTATAGCCAATGTAGAAAGCAGCTTCTTCGTCGACATGATGTGCTTGTTGAGCCTCATGTCCTCTGGCGGTATTCCTATCGCCAGTCCGATGAGCTGTGGGAGGTGAAGAATTGGTAGGTCAATGGGCTGCTTCGCCACCTTGGCCGCGTCTGGCTGGAAACCGTCCAGGTTCAGATGGCACAGCGGGCATGGCGTGACCATGGCATCCGCACCAAGGTTCTTGGCGTCCAGAGTATGCCGGGCCACCATCTTCATGGCGTTGCCCTTGTTAATAGTCAGGATAGGGAAACCGCAGCAAAGCGTCTTTCCTGCGAACTCTACAACGGAAGCTCCCACTGCCTCGATGACCTGTTCCAGGGAGTCTTCGCGCTCAGGATGCTCGTCGAAACCCAGCGCTGAAGTTGGCCGGACCATGTAGCAGCCGTAGAACGGCGCGGCCTTGAAACCGGTCAAGGGCCTTACCACCAGTGCCTTGAGCTTATCGATTCCCAGCTCTTCGACAATGATCCAAAGCAGGTGCTTGGGCTCGATAGTGCCCTTGTATTCCAGGCCTTCCTCTTTGAGGTCTTCGTTGACTGAGGCCAGGTACTCGGGGTCGGCCAGAAGGCGAACATTTGCCTGGGACATAACGCCCTGGCATGTGCTGCAGATTGTCATTAGAGGCAGGCCAGCGCGCTCGGCCAACGCGAAGTTGCGAGCATTCAGGGTATCGCCTAACCGCTGGTTCTTCTCTTGCAGGACGCCTGCGCCAGTGCATGACGCGCTCTGCATTGTTTGCAAATCTAGGTCGATCTCCAGGCGTCGGCATATCTCTAAAGTGGCCTGGTAGAGCTCCGGGCACGCGCCTTGGGCAACGCAGCCGGCATATAGGGCGTATTTCATTTTTTCCTGCTCTCCACTTTCTCGAATATTCGTGTGACGTGGTCAGCGCCCGGTCGTTTCTTGTGGATGATCGGCGGCACCTTGCCAGCCTTCTTGGACCGGATTGCTAGCGGTATCATCTTGACCATCTCTTTGATGTTGAAGATGCCAAAAGTATTGATCGGCAGCCTCAACTCGTCCAGCCAGCCGCTGTGCTCGACAGACTTGGCAAAGTACTCGGCGTGACGTGAGCCGTAGGTCTCTTTCACACCCGCTTCCATTGCCTTGTCCCGAAGTGTCATTATTCGGTCCATAGGAGCTACGCCCTTGGGGCATACCTCCACGCACTGCATGCAGCGAGTGCAGTCCCATATACCGCCGGGCTGGTTAAGGTCGTTAAGCCGTTCGAAATCAGCGTCGTCTCTGGGGTCGGCCACGAAGCGGTATGCTTTGGCCAGCGCCGCTGGTCCCAGGAAGTTCTTGTCTACCTCAAGCGAGGTGCAGTCTGAGACGCAAGCTCCGCACATAATGCAGCTCATCACGCCGTTGAGATGTAGCATATCCACGTTGGGGGCAATGTACTCGTGCTCAGGCTGAGGCCCGCTGTTTTGCAGCCATGGCGTCACCTGCCGGACCTTGTTCCAGTGCATTTCCATGTTGGTGACCAGGTCTTTGACCACCTCCATGTTGCCCATGGGCTCCACGACTATAGGGCCGCCGTCCTTGGGCATAGAGTCCTTGAGACTCTGGTTGCAGGCAAGGCCAGCCTTGCCGTTGATTCGCATGCCGCATGAACCACAGATAGAGCTACGGCATGAGCAGCGC
Source organism: Dehalococcoidia bacterium (assembly GCA_963581905.1). Lineage (GTDB taxonomy): Bacteria > Chloroflexota > Dehalococcoidia > Lucifugimonadales > JADFKI01 > Casp-Chloro-G4. The sequence continues at coordinate 2,832 of CAUZQF010000180.1, read as the reverse complement.
AGCGTCAGGCCGCCATCAACCTCTTCACGGATCTGGATGAGGCCATCCAAAACAGTCCCCGCTTCAGGCATGTCCAGGACATACTCTTGCCAATAAGGCGCAGGGCTATCGGCCTCTGGGTTGAATCTCTTTATCTTGAATGTAACGTCCATTATCTAGATAATTCCTGCTTTTGCCTCATCAGGAGGCGAATATTTAATTCAAATCGATGAATTTGAAAAACTTTGTCTAGTAAGTGCGCTCCACGGGAGTCCAGTCAGTTATGACAACGTCCATATGCGAGATCTGAGGACCTTCCTCTGAATCCTTAACGAGGATGTGCTTCAGCCAGTTCTCGTCGTCTCGGTCAGGGAAGTCGCTGCGCGTATGTGCGCCTCGGCTCTCTGGCCTCTCTAGGGCGCTGACGGCAACGGCCTCTGCGCATTCAACCATCATTTCAAGCTCAAGCGAGAACATTAGGTTGGTGTTGTAGGTCTTGCCCTTGTCTGGAACGTAGACACCGGTGACACGCTTTTTGACGTCTCGGATCTTCGCCAATCCTTCTTCCATATCTGCCTGGTCTCGGTAGACAGCGAAGTGCGTGTTCATGGCCTCGCCCATGTCTTTGCGAACCTTGCCGAACAGGTCGTTGCTGCTGTCATTGCTTAGTAGCTTCTGAATGCGGCCCCGGTCTGCGTCGGCCGAAGAATCGCCTATGTTCTTCTGGGACTTACCCTTTACGGCGTCGGAGGCGTGCTGACCCGAGCGTCGCCCGAAAATCAGCGTGTCCAGAAGCGAGTTGGCTCCTAGCCTATTGCCGCCGTGAACACTGACGCAGGCAGCTTCGCCTGCTGCGTACAAGCCTGGCAACTGCGTTAGGCCGTTGACGTCCGTCTTGATGCCGCCCATCTGGTAGTGCATACCGGGCTGGATCGGAATCGGCTCGTAGACCACGTCCACATTGGCGAAGTCCTTGCCGATCTCACGAATCTGGGATAAGCGCTCGTTGATAAAGGTCTCACCCAGATGTCGCATGTCCAGAAGCACGCATCCATCGATGCCTCTTCCCGCAGCGATCTCTTGGAACTCGGACCTGGAGACGACATCGCGTGACGCCAGCTCCATCATATTGGGAGCGTAGGTCTTCATAAAGCGCTCGCCCTCTGAGTTCAGCAGGTAAGCGCCGTCTCCCCTGGCGCCCTCTGTAATCAGCACACCGCTGCCCTTGAGGGTCGTGGGGTGGTACTGGACCATCTCCATGTCCATCAGGGATGCGCCTGCCTGATAAGCCGCGCCCATGCCGTCGCCAGTGCAGATCATGGCGTTGGTGCTGGGCTCGAAGACTCTGCCGAGACCACCGGATGCCATGATGACAGCCTTGGCTCGGATTACATGAATCTCGCCGGAGCTAATCTCCATTACAACTGCGCCGCAGCACTGGCCGTCCTCAACTAGAAGAGAAAGGAGGAACCATTCGTCATATATGTTCACGTTCGCCTTGAGAACCTGCTCATATAGGACGTGCAGTAAGGCCTGCCCAGTGAAGTCAGCTACAAAAAAAGTGCGGGCCTTTGCTTGCCCGCCGAAGTTGCGCGTACCCAGCCTGCCTTCTTCGTCGCGGCTGAAGATCACGCCCATGTGCTCCATGGCTACGACCTCGTCGCCTGCTTCCTGGCACATGATGGTTATAGCGTCTTGGTCACCCAGGAAATCGCTGCCCTTCACTGTGTCGTAGGCATGGTCGTGCCAATCGTCGCCCAGATGTTCAAGGGCGGCATTAATACCGCCTTGGGCAGCATTGGAGTGACTCCTTACGGGGTAAACTTTTGTTACAATGGCAACATCTACGCCGTTTTCAACTGCTGACAGTGCGGCTCGCATTCCTGCGAGGCCAGCACCGATAATCAGCACGTCGTGGTCGATCATCTATTAGCACCTCGGAACTGCTATTTAGCTAATCGAAGATATCATATGAGACCCTCATCCACAAGGGATGCAGCCCATTCACAAATGGTCACAAGTGATTCGCAAATCATCACTTTCCTTCCCTCTAATTATTCATATCTGCCTGCTAGATTTGATGAATCAGGCGGTTTCACGCCGATTTAATTTGGAGTTGATTATATGGCACTACCTACTCAACGAGCCGATGCTGCTGATGTTTTCTTCGAACACCTTGCTGTCTTAAGGGAATTTGCCGAGACGATATTTGTCGAAGGTGAGTCTCTGGATTATGAGCAGCAGGCAGAGCCCGACGATCGGATGGCCGACTTCCTGGAAGTTGGTGAGCGATGCGAATTCACGCCCCAGCAACTGGTCCGACTTCTCTTTGCGGAGCTGTTTGTCACCTAAACTTAATCTCCTCGGTTGACCGTCGGGTAATGCCTTATGGGTAACTATATATGTATTGACCGGCGGCCACCTTTTGTCCTCGCATTTAAGACAAGATTTTGGAAAACCTCTTAGCCGTTTCAAGTGCACAGCCTTCTGTTGACTGCCTCCCAGTCTCCCTCTACAAAAAGGCCCCCCCATTTATGAAAAAAGACCTGCCTCAATTTCGTCTATTGTGTGAAAACGCAAATAAAAGTGTTGAGTGCGAGGTGATTACATGCATGGCAGAATAGTTTCCGTTCAGGTCGATTCCGACAAATTGAAAATGGTGACCGATGTATACGTCGAGTCCGTCGTGCCCGCTGCGGAGCAACAAGCAGGCTTTAGAGGGGCGCCGCTATTCACGGATGAAGCCACGGGTAAAGCCGTATCTATAACCTTATGGGACTCTGAAGAAGACCTGATGAAGGGCCAGCAGAGCGGCTATTACCAGGAGCAGATAGGTAAGTTCACCGACTATTT
>CAUZQF010000179.1:0-5425 GCA_963581905.1 Dehalococcoidia bacterium | reverse complement strand
CGATACCATCCCCAACTCCAGAACCAGTAGTGAACGAGACCTTACCTGTGACTGCCACGCCGGCGACACCGTTCCCAACAGCCACGCCTACACCCGCACCATATCTTCCGCCGATCCTTCCGACAACTACGCCTACACCCTCTCCGACAGCAGTTCCTATAGTGCTAAGGAACAAGCCTCCCAAGGTCAGCATCCGCTCGACCGTTGAGGACGTCGTGGGTGGCTCAGTAGTCTTGGAGTACGTTCTGTCCGACTCTACGGGTGATAGGACCAGCATAAAGGTCGAGTTCTCTGTGGACGGCGGTAAGGGATTCAATTCAGCCTCGCCTTTTTCGCTATCAGACGTGACCAGTAAGCTGGAAACTAGCGCTTCAGGCATTTCGCATCGATTTTCATGGAATACGGGACTGGACCTGGGCGTTAAGCCTTCCGACAGTGTAATAGTCCGAATTACCCCGTCTGACTATTCGGTCGGGCGAAGCGATCAGATTGGCCCATTCGCTTACAATCCTCTTAGAGATACCGTGGCCAAGGAATGCGGAATACGCGACGGCCAATGGCTCCTGGAAAGCAAGAATTGGGATGAGCTTAATAAGGCCTTACGGGTCTGTGAAAACAGACTGGTTGTGTCGTTACAGGACGGTCTTGTGGCTGTAGACAAGACAGCCAGGTCGACACGGACCTTATCCGCAACGCTTGACGAGATAGGCGGCGCGCAAAAGCTAGTCTCTGCCTACGGCGGAGTTGTATTAACGCTGCAGCAACAAGCAGCAGACGCGTATACAGGTACGGTGTCTGAGGACCAGTTTTCCGCTACTCTCACGACGCTCAATGATCTCGCTGTCGAGTTAGATAAGTCATTGTCGACGCTAGGCGAAGATTCGCAGTTAATCAATTTAAAGCTTCAAGATACGCTTCAGCAGCAACAGCGAACGCTGCAAACTCTGTCTAACGTGTTACAGATGTCGCATGACACATTGAAGTCTATTATCAATAATTCCATGTGACTAACGGGTAAAAACAAGGTAGTGTCAGCGAAGGGGCTGGCGAGTGCATGGACTGCATCGCCAGCCCCTTCATGCTATACTTCTACTGGAAAATATCGCGGAAATAGATGGGCAGAGGAGTTATATGACAGAGGCCAAATTCAAGGTTTACTTCATGGGCGGAGCAACACGGGAAAGCCTCGCTGATACTATCGAGGAGCTGGATAGAGTGGGCGCCGTTCTTGAGGTGCTACCCGCGCTGCAAAGGGAAGAAGAGATCATCGAAAAGACGGGTGACGCCGACGCTCTGATCCTGTCTAACTCTCCCATCACGCGGCACGTGTTGTCGTCACTAAAGAACTGCAAGGTGGTTCTGCGCACGGGCGTTGGTTACGATGTCATAGACGTGCCGGCGGCAACCGATCTGGGCATCGCAGTGGTGAATCTCCCGGACATGTGGACGCGAGAGGTAGCCAATCAGGCTATGGCACTGCTGATGGCCTGCAACCGCAAGGTAGTGGAGCTAGACGCCGACATTAAGTCCGGCCAATGGTCTCCAACTCCCCCTTATAACGAAGGTCCGCTTTTTGGCGAGACCGTAGGCATACTGGGTTTGGGTCGCATTGGCAGCGCCTTCGCACGGCGAGCCAGTGGCTTCGAGTTCAATATAATCGCCCACGACCCTTACCAGTCAGATAACGTATTCCAGGAACTGGGCGTTGAGCGAGTAACCCTTGACGATCTCTTCAAGAGGTCTGACTACATCTCTTGCCATACGCCACTCACTGATGAGACTCGCCATATTGTCAACGAGGACGTTCTTAAGTTGATGAAGCCAACAGCCTACCTCATTAATACCTCGCGTGGGCCAGTTGTGGAAGAGGCCGCCGTCATCAAGGCCCTGCAAGAAGGCTGGATAGCTGGAGCTGGCCTGGATGTGCTGGAGAAGGAGCCTCCCGACGTCGATAACCCTCTCTTGAAGATGAAGAACGTGATTCTGTCCCCTCACGCAGGCCACTACTCGGAAGAGTCCATGCGCATCAGGCCTCGTCGATACGGCAGTGAGGTGGCGCTCATCCTGGAGGGCAAGATGCCGGAGAACATCGTCAACATCGAAGTCCGCGAACGCCTGACGCTGATTTAGCATTGGTGATAGGAACGAGCTACTTAGTATCAATATTAGAATTCCTGGAGGAGCCAAAAAAATGTATCTGATTCGAAGGATTTACAAGACCAAGCCGGGGCAGGCAATTCGTGTCGCTACCCTGGTGCAGAAGCAGGCCCAGATTTATCATGATGCCGGTCAGCGCGGCGAGTTTCGAGTGTCATTCAACGGCGCAACCATGCCGGGTGAGCAGGAGACGGTCTGCCTGGAGTGGACCGACGAAAAGATCGAGTCGCCATACCGCGGAGACAACAAACTTCCTGCGGCAGCACTGGAGTTCGGCCCCAAGGTGCGAGAGCTAATCGAAAGCCAGCGCATCGAGTTTATGGAACTTCTGACGCCGGACAAGTATCGAGACTAGAAACATGATTAAGGGAGTGGCCGTTGGAAGAGAAAAAGAAGGCTTTTAACTACCACTGGGGCAGCGGCTACGTCGAAGAGTAGGCTCGCATAGAGACTCCTCACCACGTGCCGACGATTCAGCTGCTCTATTACACGGAAGGCATAGAGGCGGGCAAGACCAGCATTCGGTTCTGCTAGTACAACCTCCAAGGCAGATTTATGCGCTCGCCAATGGTCATAGCGACAGAGGATATAGACGAGCTGCGGGCCGCTCTAGACGAGAACCCGCAGCTCAAAAGCCTGATAAAGAGGCTTGTTTCTTAGGCCCTGCCATGTGGGTAATTAATGTTTGATAGCATTGAGTTATGGTTGTCTGTAGGCCGTGAAGAAGTAATAGGAATTGGGCCGTGCATGATTTAGTGGGATCTCGACTAGAGACCATAGCGCAGGCTTGCCGAAAGAACCACGTCCTCCGGTTGGAGTTATTTGGTTCAGCCGCTTCAACGCGATTTGACCCTGATGTCAGCGACATAGATTTTATTGTGACTTTTGAGGATCTCGAACCTGTGTCATATACGGAGGCCTACTTTGGTATTGCAGAGGATCTTGAAGAGTTATTTAAGCGGCCGGTTGATGTCATCGTCGAGTCGACGTTGAAGAATCCCTATTTCATTCAAGAAATTCAAAAGACTAGAACACTGGTTTATGCTGCCTGAATCTAGATAATTCCTCTTTGATATCCAGACGGCCATCGAACTCCTGGTTCAGTTTACTGAAGGCAGAACCTACGAGGACTATTCTCAGGATGTGATGCTCCGATCCGCCGTGGAGCGCCAGTTCGAGATTGTAGGCGAAGGAGTCAATCAACTATCGAGGATTGACCCCGACACTGCCTCTCGAATTACTGAGTTCCAGAGAATAATCTCATTTCGCAACATACTGATTCATGGTTACGCCAACGTGGATGACAGAGTTGTTTGGGGAATGATCGAAGGCAAGCTCTCCACATTGAAAGAGGATGTTTCCGCCCTACTTGCGGAAGCATCGCAATAACCAGCCCTCATCTTTTTCCGCCAACCCTACCCCGTGTAAGCGTATTTCCTTAGCGCATCCTCTTTTAATTCGGTGCCCCAGCCCGGGCCTTTAGGAATGGTCACCACGCCGTTGTTGATCTCCGGCAGCACGGTTACCAGCTCATCCCGCCACGGTGCCTGAACAGGATCGCTCTCGCTGATCTTCACATTTGTTACCGATGCACAGAGGTTCATGGTCTGGAACATCGACATGTGCGTGTTGTAGTTGTGCGGCGCAATGTTTATCTCGAAGTGCTCCGCCATTGCAGCTGCCCTACGAGCCGGAATGAAGCCCTGCCATTGGAGGTCAAGCTTCATGACATCCATTGCCCTGCGTTCAAGCAGAGGGTAGTAGTTCAGAGGGCCTAGCTTCTGCTCGCCGGTGCAGATGGGCGTTCGCGTGGCGTCCTTCAGCATACGGCAACTCTCAGCGTCCAGATTGTCCAGCTCCATCCACATTAGATTCAGGGGCTCCAGAGCCTGCGCCAGACGGATGTGCGCGTCTGCCTTGAAATGCTGGTTCACGTCTAAGGCGATGTTAACGCCAGCACCGCCCTCTTCCCGAATAATGGAGACCTGCCTGTAGGCGGCGTCTATCATTGTTTTCGTAATCGTCTGGTCGTGGGGACCTTCTCGTCCCTGGCTTAGGCCGGTGAACGGATCGCCCGGCAGCTGGATGTTCGTCTTGAAGCTGTCGTAGCCGCTCTTCATGGCCTCTTTCACAAAGGCTCGAAGATCGTCGTAGGAGCGGACAGGAGACCGTCCAAGAACGCCGTGGTTGTTGGTCTGATATGAGATGAAGTGGGACCAGTAAACCTTTTGGTGATCGCGGGTTGGCCCACCGACGAGTTCATACACTGGCACGCCCAGAGCCTTGCCCTTGATGTCCCACAGGGCCAACTCGATGCCTGCCATAGCCTGCCAGGTCGCCCCGCCGTAGGCCGACTGCACCGCCCGGGCCATGTTGATGTAATGCCGTTCAACGGGTCGCGGGTCCTTGCCGATAATGAGTGCCGACAGGTCTTCCACTAGTCCACACATGCCATTTGCCATCTGGCCCTGTCCGAACTCCGAATAGCCTGTGATGCCTTCGTCGGTGTGAATGGCGCAGAACAGCCAGGGCCTGGTAAGGCCTTTAACAACGAAGGTTTCTATACTGGTTACTTTCATGTTTTCATCCTTTTCTTATAAGACGGATATTAAGCTGCGTTCGCCTTGAGTGCCGATTACATCAAGCATCCTCGATAAAGTCGGGACCTGTCGAAGGGCAGGCTTAAAATAACGGTTCGCACTGTGAATCGAGCGATATCGCGTAGCCGTTCTACAACCTACCTGTCCGAAATCTTCACTGGCAGTCCAGTTAGAGCTGACTCTTCAATCGCTAGGGTCACCTCTACCGTCAGGCGGCCTTCCCGGACTGTCGTGTGCGCTGTTGGTGCGCCTGTGGCGATGTGGTCCAGCCACGACCGTGTCTCATTGGCAATTGGCCCCCAGTAATCGTCCATGGCCCAGTCGCCAGATGAGTTGCTCTGTAAGAATACGGCGTTCACGGGATGGTCGGGCACGTACGCGTGCGGCACACCATTGTCTGTGTACATGAAACTGTCCTTGTTGTCCATGTCCAGGAGAATGACTCCCTCGTCGCCCAACACTTCAAAGCGGGAGGCCTGTCCTTGAGTTGGATACTTGGCGGGCAGACCGTAGAAGATGCCTAGGTTTGCCAGTGAGCCGTTCTCGAAAGTAATAATGGTCCAAGTAAGGTCGTTGGCGTCAAATCCCATGTCCTTAAACACCTTGGACTTGCTGCGGGCCACGACCTCGACCGGGCGGTTGCCCTCCAAGAACCATAAGGTCATGTC
>CAUZQF010000178.1:0-5426 GCA_963581905.1 Dehalococcoidia bacterium | reverse complement strand
AATTTTTCTTGATATATGGGGAACTTCCCGTGAAATTGTATCAAAATTTTGCTGAAAACCAAACGGGATTCCCCTGCAAAAGAAGGCCAGTACGCGGCTTTGACTAGGGCTAAGCGCTACCATCGGTCCCAATGAACGACCTGGTCAACAGAACGCCGATTGGTTGGGCCGTAATGCACTCCGCCCGCTAGAAATCCCACAGGTAGTAATGCTGCGGTTTCAACGTTGTCCGGAATGCCCAGGATCTCCTTAACCTCAGCCTCATATGCCTTGTGAAAGGTTGTCAGCACGCTGCCCAACTCTAACGCCCTCGCCGCCAACAGAATATTCTGCACAGCTGGGTATATAGACGCGCCGGTCGTTAGCCCTGTCGACCCACCATGGGAAATGCAGGCGAGAATTAAGACAGGGGCCTCTCCCAGATGGTCGACAAGATAAACAGCGGAATTGAAAAGCTTCTTGTTCTCCGCCTCGACGTACTGTATTCGTGGAATGGCTGCGCGGCCCGCCTTCTGATATATGTCGCCAAGCTTACGTCGCAGCTCGGGGTCTTTTATCACGAGAAACGACCACTGCTGCTGGTTGGTCCCGCTGGGTGCCTTGATGGCAGCCTCCATCAATTGCGAGATCATTTCGTCCGGCACAGGGTCCGGTTTCAGGTAGCGGATGGCTCTCTGGGTATTCATGGCCTCGAACAGGCCAATGTCAGCGCTCATGAGTAATCTCCTGGAATGGCGATTTATAGGCGATGCCATTATAAACGAGGTAAGTCCGGCGCACCTTGTTAGACGTCATATGCCCGAAATATCTTCGTCTGCTAGAATTCGCCGGTCGTGTAGCCACTTAATGTCGAATTGCATGACAAGTTACCAGCTAGACCAGGAGGCGATCATTATGAAAGTCGGAACAAGCGTCCGAGGTAGGGAAATTCGTCAGATACCCGAGGATACAGCCCAGGCCGAAAACCTGGGGTACGACTTCATATCCACAAACGAGACCAAGCACAACCCGTTTCTCGCGGCAACGCTGGCCTCTGAGCATTCGACCACGATGAACGTTAGGACGTCTATCGCCCTGGCCTTCGCTCGAAGCCCGATGGACACGGCATACATGGCGTGGGACCTTCAGGAGCTTTCCGAGGGCCGATTTCATCTGGGACTCGGCAGTCAGGTTCGTGGCCACATCGTGAGGCGCTACAACATGCCGTGGGGCAGTCCAGCGGCACGGATGCGCGAGTACATCCTGGCAATTAGGGCCGTCTGGGAATCTTGGCAACAAAATACCAAACTTAATTTTCAGGGCGAGTTCTATAATTTCAACCTGATGCCTCCGTTCTTCGACCCGGGGCCAATAGAGCATCCGGACATAAAAATATACCTCGCGGCTGTCAACGAGCGCATGCAGCAGGTTGCCGGTGAGGTCTGTGACGGAGTGCTGCTTCACAGTTTCAATACGCCCAAGCATACGAAAGAGGTTGTGCTGCCCAATCTGGAAAAGGGTGCGGCCAAGGCTGGCAGAACGTTGGCGGATATCGATATTCACGGCGGCGGCTTTATTGTCACAGGCGCCAGCGACGAAGAGGTTGAGGCTAACATGCGTGAGACGAAGAACAGCTTATCCTTCTATGCCTCTACGCGAAGCTACGCACCAGTGATGAACACCCACGGCTGGAACGACACGGCGCAGAAGCTCTATCGCATGTCTGTGGACGGGCAGTGGGATCAGATGGGCGAAGAGATTACTGACGACATGTTAGAAGCCTTTGCTGTGGTCGCGCCCTACGACAAGATCGTGGATAGCATCAAAGAGCGATATGGGTCTTTTGCCAGTTCAATATCATTTTCTATACCGACAAACTCTGCAGAGGATGAGGAGCGGCTCAAGGACATGCTGCGCAGGCTGAAGTCAGACTAGCTCAGTCTAGACTTATTCTTCGTGGGGAAACGCGATGCTTCTCCCTGTCTATGATATCTTCTATCTCGATTACCGCCTGATCGAGCCCATTAGTCTGGTTGACCACGACGTAGTCGAACTGCTGCGATTTTTCCAGTTCCGCTGAGGCAGTGCGCAGCCGCAACTCAAAGGCCTCATCAGATTCGGTATTGCGTTCACGAAGCCTACGAGTCAGCTCATCTCTGTCTGGTGGGGCCAGGAAAATGAAGAGGGCCTCCGGGCAGAGGCTACGAACCGTACTCGCGCCCTGAACGTCTATCTTCAAAATGACGTCCTGCCCCCTGGCCAGTGCGTCAGTGACCTGGGACTTCGGCACGCCGTAATGGTTGCCGAAGACCTCAGCGTCTTCCAGGAGCCCGTCAGTTTCCTGCAAATCGGTGAATTCCTCTCGTGTAAGGAAAATGTAATCAACGCCGTCCTTTTCCTTCGGGCGCATGGCACGAGTGGTTGCAGTAACAGTGAAGTGGACGTTGCTTCCCCGTTCACGCATTCGGGATAAGACGGCGTCTTTACCTACTCCGGATGGGCCTGAGAGAACTATTAGGAGAAGGTTATCCTCTAAATCGGAGCCTTCGAGCTGAGCAGAAGTCTTATCCACCTGGCGGCTCCTCGATTTCTGGATTGCGCTCATATTCGGGGAGAATTATTTCTTGTATATCCAGGAGTCCCTCTTGTCGCCACCGGAGATAATGCTGTACCTCTTGCTGAGCCGCTCGCCGAAGAAGGCCGATGCCATGGATTCACGAGAGGTGGGTAGTCGATTGCTGTCATCATCCTTGCCCACGGCGCCGGCTTCCCACTTGCCATGATCTTCCCAAGAAGCAATGAACGCCGTTACCAGGTCCTCACTGCCGTCCTTGATCTTGGTGCGGAACTCGTACAGCTCGTTTATGAACTGGTCTATCCAATGAACAAGTGATTCTGAGTTAGCGATGCACGCCGTGTCATTATCCAGCGGATCAAGTGCGGACAGGCCAGAGATCTGGGCAAAGTTCTTGCCTGTGAGCTTGTGCATCTCCCTCCAGGACGGGCTGTTTGACATGGTGCTAGTGAAGGCTGATGACATAACCGCTGGAAGAAGGTCCATCGCAGTCATGTAGCTGTCGTGCTCATGAGGATCAAGGAAGATAGGCCTTGCGTTCATCATCTCAATCAGGCCAATTACGGTCTTCACCGACTGCTCGTCGGCTGTTACCCCCGGCATTACGCAGTATTCGATACCTGTGAACAGCGTAGCCGTGGCGTCGTCCATCATGTTATGTTCACGCTTCACCAAGGGGTGGCCGCCCACAAAACTGACGCCCTTGGGGAGGAATGCTTCTGCCCACTCCTTAACCTTGACCTTGGTAGGGCAGGTATCAGTTATGACACAACCGTCATCCACAATGGGCCCGATAGCCTCGAGCATTTCACGCATTTCAGCAAAAGGCAGGTCCAAAATTATGAGCTGCGCGCCTTCGACCGCCTCCCGCAAAAGCCGTGAGGTTTTGTCGTATGCGCCCCTCTTCTCCGCGATAGACAAGGCCTGCCTGTCGCCTGAAGTCCCAAAGATTTCCGTATTCTTTAAATTGGCGCTCTTAAGAGCAAGACCAATAGACACGCCGATGGGGCTTGTCCCTATTATCGTTATGCGCTCCAAATTGTTCCCCCTGCCAGGTTCGTAGGGCCAAATCCCTACATTTGCCACCCGTTTAATCTATTTATACGAACTATACGAAAAAAGCGTCATAGCAGTTTACCATAAGGCGTGTGGGCCGCGTTACTGGCCAATAACCAGTCTCATAAGGAAGCTGATTACTGGACTGATGACGCGTCCCAATATACCCAGGTTGAGAAAAACGTCCCCCATGATTATCAGCACCAAGATCATCATGCCGTAGCGTTCTGTCTTTGCGAAGGAAAGCGCCGCATCCCTGGGCAGCAAGCCCAGTACTATCTTGAAACCATCGAGAGGGGCTATAGGTAGCAGATTGAATATGGCTAACACCAGATTCAGTTGAATCACTGTGAGCAATATGCGGGCAACCTGTATCGAATCGGTACCTGAATTCATGTAAACCTGGAAGATTATTCCAGTGATAAGTGCCACGATGACGTTCGAAATCGGACCAGCTACGGAAACCACTGCCATGCCGGCCTTTTCGCCAATTCGCAGATTCCAAGGGCTAACTGGCGTAGGCCTTCCCCATCCGAAGCCAGCAAAGACAATCATGATTGTTCCCATGGGATCCAGGTGAGCCTTTGGATTCAAGGTGAGGCGGCCCTGGTTCTTCGCGGTATTGTCTCCCAGCCTATAAGCTGACAGAGCGTGGCTGAATTCATGCACAGATATGGCAATTATCAGGGCAATAATGAAGCCAATAATATTGAGTATGGCAGCTTGTGGGTCGTTTGAAAACTCGCCAAAAAATCGAAACAGCAATTCTTCTTATCTCGCCAAATAATCTGATTTTGTATACTAAATACAAAGAAAAAGCGGGGCGAATATCTCGCCCCGCTTTCATTCTACCAATTATCTAGTTAGTTTAGTGGCCTCCGCAGGCACAACCACCCTCGGCACCACATCCGCCCACCTGGGCCTCCGGTTCGCCGCCGCCGCATCCTCCGCCGCCACCGCCGCAGGCACATCCTCCGCCTCCGCTACCACATCCGCCACCCGCTGAAGGCTGGAAGTTGGGATTGCTGATGACGAAACCGCTACGCATCAGACCATCTACATAGTCGATCTGTGCTCCCTCCACTAGAGGTGCGCTTTCAGGATCAACCAGAACTTTCACAGATGCAGCGTCGATGACGAAATCTTCGGCATTTGCCGTCTTTTCCATGCCCAGCATGTACTGGAAGCTTCCCTGAGGACCCGGTACTACCATCATTCGAAGAAGAGAACCTTCTTCGCCACCCTGTTCGCTTATGATTTCCTCAAGCTTGAGGGCTGCTGTTTCTGTCACTTCGATGATTGGCGCAGTAGCCATTTCTAGACCTCCAGCCATTTAATTCATTTTCGTGCAAAATAGTGTTTTTGCTTGTCCGGATGCTATCACTCAGGATAACAGGCGGTCAAGAGACTATCAAGTCGGTTGTACCCAGTTCCCCAAGGCAACAATAACCCAAAAAACCGGTTGTCTAACCCCTTTCGAGTGGCGGGGTAGGCAACCGGTCATTAGATTCAAAAGAAAAAGAGAACTAGCGCATCTGCTCCGCGTAGTTTTCTATTCCTAAGTACTCAACAAATTCATTGTCTTCGTTCACCAGTATCATCTTGGGCTCGATGGGCTCCTCTGAAACGTCGAAAGACATGACGATTATGCAGTCGCCCTTGTCCACCAACTTCGCCGCAGCACCTTGGACGGACATGACGCCTGAGCCTCTTTCGCCAGCAATGGCGTAGGTCTCAAATCGGTTACCGTTGGTGATATCGCATATTAGTACTTTTTCGTACTCCCAAAGATCAACGCGTTCCATCAACTCCCCGT
>CAUZQF010000177.1:0-5440 GCA_963581905.1 Dehalococcoidia bacterium | reverse complement strand
CTTCATCGAGGCCATGATCTTGTCGTGGTCCATTCCGCCGAAGGCGAAGTTGCAGCCGAAGTATCCTATGCCTTGCGACTCCATGGCTTTTAGCTGCTCGACGCACTGGTCGGGGGTGCCTATGACGCCCCGTGTCTTGCGGACGTGATCATAGGTCGGGGGCGATTCTGTGCGGGTGTTTCGCCAATTATCCAGGTTCATGTCTATCTCGCTGCCCTCGGTGAGCTTCCCTCGCCACTGCAGCATGTCGATCATCCACTGTAGGGCCGTTTGCGTGTCCTCGACCACCTGCGCCTCAGTAGGGGCGACGTAGACGTGGCGGAAGAAGGGTATGGCCGTGGACGGCACGTTTATTCCGGCCTCTTTGGACATGGCGGCGTAGCGCTGACAAAGCTCGATACCCGGTTCTGTCTCCATGGTGAGACCGACCATCGTAGGCCAGCCCTTGGCTACAGCGTACTCCAGGGTTGCCGAAGTGCGGGTAGCGGCGATGAACGATGGCGGATGAGGCTGCTGAACTACCTGAGGCACCAGGTTCGCCTTCTCGACGCTGTAGTACTGGCCGTGATTGGTGTAGTCGGCTGTGGTCCACATGCCTTCGATCATGTTGACGGACTCCTGGAACCGGTCCTGCGTGTCATTGGTGTCGATTCCAAAGGGCACAAACTCGTATCGTGCGGCACCTCTGCCGAAGCCCACGTCCAGCCTGCCGTTGCTTACCAGGTCCAGGGTCGCCGTGTCCTCTGCCAGCCGAATGGGGTTGTGCAGAGGCGGCACCAGCACAGCCAGGCCGAGGCGTATGGTGCTGGTCTTGGCAGCGATGGCTGAGGCTATCAGCATGGATGATGAGCCCAGGCCGTAGCGAGTGAAGTGGTGCTCAGCAAACCAGGCGCTGTCAAAGCCCAACGACTCGCCGTACTGCACCTCCTCTATGGTCTCAGCCAGCACATCTTTAGGCTCTTTGCCCTCTGGCCAGGGAAGGTGTGTCATCAGCGCAAACTTCATTTTTTGTATCTCCGGCAAATGGGATTTGGTTTCGGACCACCGACTTTGGGGCGTGCAGTCGGAAGGCCGGCCTATTATTTCACAGATGTGTCGCGCTTGCTAATAAAGGGTGCTAGCGAGAATTGACGGGCATGGCTGTTGGTCAATACACTCCCTCTGAGACTGTGGGATGACAAACGGGATTGGGGTAAGAACATGAGATTAGAAGGTAAAGTTGCGCTGCTTAGTGGTGGCGCGGGCGGCATAGGCGCCGCAGAGGCGAAGCTGTTCGCCAGCGAGGGCGCCGCTGTCGTCATAGGCGATCTGGCTGAGGAGCAGGGAGAAGCGTTGGCTTCCGAAATCGTCGCGACCGGAGGGAAGGCCACTTTTGTGCGGCTCGACGTTCTGGACGAGGCTAGCTGGAAGGCAGCCGTCTCGCTGGCCGTTGATACCTATGGCAAGCTGAATATCCTGGTCAACAACGCTGGAATACTGCGCAACGAAGGGCTGCTGGACACCACCGAAGCTATCTGGGACAGCGTAATGGACGTGAATGCCAAGGGCACCTTCTTGGGCTGCAAGCACGCCTTGCCGGAGATGCGCTGCGTCGGAGGCGGGTCTATCATCAACATCTCGTCTGGGGCAGGTCTTGTGGGCAGCAATCGCACCACGGCCTACCATGCCTCAAAGGGCGCAGTTCGCATATTCACCAAGGCGGTGGCCATCCAGTATGCGCCGGACAACATCCGAGTCAACTCTGTGCATCCGGGACCAATAGAGACGCCTATGCTGGACTTCAGTCTGGCATCTTTGGAGGGAGGCGTGCTGCCGTGGTCCGTGCCGCTAGGTCGTTACGGCCAGCCAGAGGATATCGCCTACGGGGTGCTGTACCTGGCCTCTGATGAGTCAGGCTTCGTCACAGGCAGCGAGCTTGTCATCGATGGCGGCCGCACCGCCCAATGATTTTTGAATTACGAATTACGGGGCAATTGAGGGCCTAGGGGATTTGGGTCTTTCGAGGCCTAGGTGTTGGCAGTGCTTTCACCCCATCCTAACCTTCCCCCATCTTGGGGGAAGGAACAGTTTCTTCTCCCTCAGGGAGAGGACTAAGGTGAGGGTGTCCAGAAGCCGGTGGACTGCCTCGAACCCCCTTCTCCCCTAAACCTACCTGTAATACACAGAATAATCGGCGGGAAGGCTCTTGGGGCAGGAACCTTGGTCGAAGGCTACGCCCATGGTGTTAGGCGTCAGCATCTTCAGGTAGACGTGCCAGCCTCCTTGGCCGCCGGTGTTTCTGGCAGAGGCGTAGCAGTGCTCTTCGATGACCGTACGCGGGTCGAGATAGGTCTCGTCTTCTGGACGCAGCCGGATTGAGTTGCTCTCCTCGTTCACTCTGATAGCGCCGTCAGGCATCGTTGCAATGGCCATTCCCCAGTCGGCGCGCGCGAAAAGGTCCTCATCATCGAAGGGAGCCTGGAACCAGCCGCCGTAGATTCCGCCCGGAATGTCGTAAGACGTGTGGCAGGCTGAGTCAGACGAATCGCTGCTCGAAGCTCCAATCAGAGCCCTATATTCGTCGCCCATATTGTCGGCGAAGTAATCGTAAGGGCATTCTGCGTACAGAAGCACCTGCTAGTCACCGGTGTTTTCGTAGCGCTCCTGATTGGCGAAGCTGTTCACCACTGCCGTGTTGCTGAATATGAAATCCCAGCTATTGGCCACGATGGTGCCCGTGGTGTAACCGAGGACGTCTCCGGCTTTTACTTCGAAGGAGACGGACTTCTCCGCGTCACGGGTGGAGGTCGATGGCTCTGCTGGGGCAAGTTCCGCAATGCCCGGGCCTAGTTCGGTCAGATGGTCGAAGCCGTAGGTTACCTCGCAGCTGATCTGGAGCCTTAGCTCGAACTGAGGTACATCGAGTAGGTTGCCATCAATGTCGTTCATGGGCTGCAGGTAGTACGTAATGCCCGTCAATGTGGCATCTGCAGGGGCATAAACGGTCACGCTGGGAGCAAGCGCGCCGTGTTCCGCGGCTATATTGAGGTATGAGCGATTCTTGTACCAGTTGCCGCTGATGACAGACGGTGGCTGGATAGAGCCGATGGTGCTCAGGTCCGCGATGTGTGAGGTTAGTACCGGCGATGGGTCGCTTACGCAGTCCATTTGACGGTTCCCGTATTCGGGCCTCGAACTGCCGTCGCCGTGGCTGGTTGAATCTTCGGGCGAGTACGTTGCAACAGGCGCTCGATACGGCTCTGGAGTCGCGGTTTCTCTGGCCTCTGGCGCGTGCTTAGCTGTGGCCGTCGATAGCTGCGTTGGCGTTAGCAACACAGGTATCGACGTTGTCTTGGGTAGCGCCGGCGTTAGCGTAGCCGTCGGCAATGCGGACGTTTTGGTAGCGACGACCGGCTCCAGTGTGTTCGTAAGCGCAGATTCTGCCGTCGGCGAGAGCGTAAGCGGCGCTGGTTTCGCAGTCGCAGTTGGCTCAGCCGTAGCCGAGACGAAAGGCTTAGCCGTGTCGGTCGCAGGCGCATTGCTTTCGATGCGCGCCGGTGCCTGTTGTACCGCGCACGCAGTCACGGCTGTCGCAACGACGACCATCATCAGCGTTATATAAAAGCCCCTCATGGTAACGACTATAGGCCGCCGATGGCCTGCGCACGAGGGTGTTGGCCGCTAATACCTAGGCATGATGCCCCGAATGATTAGTCGTCGGCCCCCACTATGGATGGCTTCTGCGCTGCGTTGGCGTTGCGCTTGAAGTGAGGCACCACGTGCTTGCCGAAGAGATTCAGCGTCTCCATCACCTCTTCGTGGGTGACAGGTCCTACCTGGAACAGAGGCATGATCTCGTCGATACCCATGGCCTCGTACTGCTCGAAGTAGCGTATGCAGTCGTCCGGGTTGCCGATGGCGAAGCGACCGCCCTGCTCGATCAACTCCCGTGACGGGATTTCATCGGCGCGAGCCTCATCCCTGGCCATGGCCCTGTCGTAATGCCACTTGTAGTCGTCGGGGACACGATCGGCGGGGTAGTCCTTCCAAACCATGGAGTCGCGTATGACCTGCTGCTCCCGATACCAGTCAATAAGCTCAGCGCCACGCTCGAATGCCTTCTCTCTGTCCTCGTGACAGTAGGCAACGGTGCTGCCGGAGATCTGATCGTTTACGAATTTACCAATAGGATTGGCCTTCTTAATGGCGTCGCGGTAAATGCGGACAAGCATCTCTGTGCGCTCGGCTCCGATGCTGGTCTGGGTCAGGCAGCCTAATCCCTGAAGGCCCGCCTTCTCGAAGGTCTCCTCCCGGGTGCATGCCTGCCAGATGGGCGGGTGCGGCTTCTGCACGGGCTTGGGAACGATCTCGCGCTCCGGTATGTCGAAGTATTTCCCCTTGTAAGAAAACACCTCTTCCGTCCATGCCCTTGGGATGATGTCCAGAGTCTCTTCTACGATGCCCGTAGCGTCTGCCAGGTCCGTGCCGAAGGGCATCATCTGGTATGGGTATCCGGAGCGGCCCACGCCGAAGTCCACTCGGCCGTTGCTCAGGATATCCAAAGTAGCCAGACGCACTGCTGTATCTAGCGGATGGTGAATTGGAGGCAGTACCGCCGCGATGCCCAGCCTTATGCTCTTGGTGCGCTGGCTAATCGCTGCCAGGGACAGGTCCGGCGCGCTGGAGTGCGACCATTCGGACCGGAAGTGGTGCTCCACGAACCAGACGCTCTCGAAGCCCATCTCCTCCGCATACTCAACCTGCTCAAGCATCTGATGAAATCGAAGCGCTTCACTTCCTACGTCCCAGGGTTTAGGCACCTGAATCTGGTAGAACATGCCAATTCGCATTTTGTATCCCTTCCCGTATCGCTTTCAAGGAAAAATTCAATTGGCGCGAGTGTAAATTGACAGGAAGTCACTGTCAACATGCTCCCAATGGGTGTGCCATTTGGCGTGACAACAAGAAGGCATATACATACCATAATTCGCAGAATATTAAGAAGATTTCTTAGCGAGGGAGACCTAATGATTCGCCAGAAGCATTACCGCCACCCGTTCTAAGTGGAATACTTGGCCTAATACTGGTCGTAGCCTTGGGCTGCGAAAACCTGTCCGGCGATCTCGCGCCGCTGCCGACCGCAGTGCCGCAGAAGGCTGTTGTGTCGTCCCTATTGCCAACGCCTACGATCACCGCACCTCAGGCTAAGCCCGCCGACCCTACGCTGTTCGTAGCGACGGTGCTGCCTGAACCAACGGCAACACCGATTGGGCGCAAGCTCTCCGACGCGGCAAGGGCTACTTCCACGCCAGCACCAGCGGGAAGCGAGTCGTTTCTGGATGCGGCCGACAACACTGGACTGGTGAAGGCCCAAAGTGCTTTCTCCAACACTCAGGCCTCTGGTCCGGGCAGGTTTGCTATTACGATTGACGGCTCAGGGCCGGACCTGCTGGAATCGGTT
>CAUZQF010000176.1:0-5453 GCA_963581905.1 Dehalococcoidia bacterium | reverse complement strand
GTGAAGGCATTGTTATCTCCTTTTGGGATGTCCGGCTAGCTTGGAAGCCGAACGTGAGTCTGGCATTGTTGACGAACAATTAATCGGTTCCCAGTATACCTCGGCGCCCCCCAATCGTCACCAGGCAGCCTTGCAGACAACGAAGAGCAAGCAGGTTAACTCCAATTACTCTTGCGAGAGAATATTATGCACTGGTGAGATGAATCCAATGGAATGGCCGCACATACATCAGACCAAAGCCATGCTCAGGTTTGGAGAATCAAGAATAACACGGAAATTCCTACCAGCAATGTAATACCCCGCGCCAAACCGATAACTATTGACTTTGGCCTTGGAGCCGCCTGCTTATTTCCACTCAGGATGGGTATCCATATTGGTACCATTAGGGCTGGAAGAATTCCGATTGAGAGGTCATATGTAATCCAGAGGATTGCCAGGATAGCAGTACCAGCAACACCAAATGCTATTCGAAGACGCATCGAAGATCGGCCCCTATTGATTGACGGGCTCTTACTCCTCCAGACAAAAAGCAATGCAGCAAATGTAAAAACGACGATTGCAATGCCAATTAAAGCGCTCAGATTACTCATTTGAGAGCCCCTTTGATGCTAATCATGCAGCCGATTATGTGAGGAAGTCATGAGCCAAGACAATTGGAGGTGTTTAATCGCCATCGAATACGGAACTAGTGAATTTGGAACAGTGGGTTACTGCACTAAATGTCTTTATCAGGCAGTCTGGCTTGCTTCACTCTTTTCAGTGCCATAGTAGTCTGAAAATCCGTGGCTGCTCAGCGCATTACGACAGTTCTCGGCCCACTCATGGCGCACCTTCTCGTGGTCAGTACCGTTCCAAAGATTCTGTTAGAGCTTTGCCACAGAATCACGCAACGCCGCGACTGCTGAGTCCGCAGACCGCTGATTTTCTGGATTCCGTATCCGTGTCTTATCAATGAGGAACCTGAGTACCCAGAGGAGGTTCAGGTTTAGCTCGATAGACACGGCGTATTGCTGTAAGTAGGTAGTCCTCTCTTCAATGGTGTCGACCTGTGCCGTCAGCTGCTCCAGCGTCTCGCCAAGGTAAAAATTGATGATGGCGTCCCACCTGCCCATGTTCTGCTCGATGGCCTCTACCCTTCGGGCGAGATCATTGTTGAGGAGAGGGTACTGCCCTGCGCCTCCGTAGGCCAATGGCGATATAGACGACATGGGTGAGGCGTACTGCCTTTGCCTATCGGGCTGCACAGGCATGGTGACGTCTGGCTGAGCAGAGGTTTCTGGCTCAACGACGTGATTAGGTTGCAACGGCACCTCCGGTTGGGCGACCAGGCCGGGCTGCGTTGACATCTCAGTTGGCTGCGGAGGAACGAGAACCTCAGATTCTGCTACGGCCCCTGCCTCAGGCTCAGGTTCAACCGGCCGCTGACCAAACTCAAGATTCAGTGCGTTCATGGCGACATTTCGAGGTTTGGCCACGTAATGGGCACTCTGGCAAACAGAAGACTCGACAAAAGACGTTTCGCCCTGGTCATCTACTGTGAACACAACTTGACATTTATGCTCCGTGAAAGCAGTCACGTCCCAAGCTCGAATTTTGACTTGGGAAGGCGTAGAATCTCGTTCAGAGACTCTCCAAAAAATCCCCCGAGGATTCTTGAATTCTCTTGCGAGCCGCTTGACCACCTCTGCAGCCTTTAACTGTGTGGTGTATAGCAATGGCATATTACCACTCTCTCTTGACCTCGGATTTAGAACGTTTCACCGCTAGATTGGCTATGGAACCTAAAAGTCCCTTCCGGATCAGGCGCAAACATTCAAGCAATTTAGTCAAAATATTCCTTGATAGGTAATGATTAGGTAAACCCTTTTATCCGGTCATATTCCTGCAGGAAACATTCATAGCCACGGCGGAATTTCTTGGCCAGTGAGATAGAGAGTTACGGAGAGATGAGAAGGTGATTGGACGACAGGCTTAGCGCAAAGTAGGGAGGAGCCCACGATTAATTAGCCATCGGCGAGCATTATTCAAATGTCGAAATACGACAAAGATGTACGATGCGCTGGAAGCAACTCGCACCTCGTCCAATACTTCCGAAGACTGTTCACGGCACCAGCGGAGGGTCGTCTGTAGTCAGCCAGTGGCCAGGGCCTTCTGAAAAAACGCTTGCGACCTTGCGTATATATGAAAATCCAGCCCGGGAGAGTTGCCAATTTCAGCCCGCCTTTACAGACAAAACATTACGGCCTAAAACAATGTTAAACTCCAGCATAGACAAAGGCAGGTCTAATTCGGCACCTTATGTCAAGGGGGTGCAACGACTGCATATCTGGATACATTGCTGAGGAAAGTGAAATGGCCAACAATAACAGTTCGGACCAGAAGAGAACGCTAGGTGAGCACGCCATCGTCATGGGCGCCAGCATGGCTGGTCTTCTAAGCGCCCGTATTCTCAGTGATTACTTTAAGAAGGTTACGGTCATTGAGAGAGACAAGCTCAACGACCGAGCTGAAAATCGCAAGGGGCAACCTCAGGCAGGCCATGGTCACGGCATATTGCCAAGCGGCATGGCAATTCTGGACCGCTACTTCCCTGGACTTGGCGACGCCGTGCACGAGAGCGGCGGAGTGATGGCCGACCTGGGTTCTTCATTTATTTGGCACGTCCTCGGAGGCTACCGCAAGCCCTTCGAAAGTGGCCTTCTGATCACGCTGGCAAGCAGGGCCCATCTGGAGTGGCAAATTCGCAGGCGACTCCTTGAGATTCCCAACGTGAGACTTCTCGACGAGCACCAGGCCGTGGGTATGGTCAAGTCGGACGAACATGCAGGTGTCGGCGGTGTCAGGCTGGTCAATCTCAACGGCGAGCATAGCGAAACCGAATTAAGGGCTGAGCTTGTAGTCGATGCCCTGGGACGCGAGTCCGCTACGCCCAAGTGGCTGGGGGCAATGGGATTCGGCGTTCCGGAACTAAACTCAGTCAACATTGACTTCGGCTGCGCGTCTCGAATCTACGAACGGCGAGAAGGCGACCTGGGTGGGGCGAGCATGCTGGTCATTAATCCCGGCCCAACGCCCAACCTTAGGTGCGGCCTCATCTTCCCGATTGAAGGCGAACGATGGGTTGTAACACTGGCGGGCTGGAACGGCGATCATCCCCCTGCTGACGACACAGGATTCATGGATTACGCACGCAGCCTCCCAGCGCCAGACCTTCACGACACTATTTTAGACCGCGAGCCATTGAATCAGATAGGCGTCTTTAAGGTGCGTGAGGTGCGCCGCTATCGCTACGAAAAGATGGCTCAGCCTCCCGATGGATTTCTTGCCGTGGGGGATGCTGTCTGCAGCTTCGATCCCACCTTGGGCCAGGGTATGGCAACCGCCGTAATGCAGGCAGATGTGATCGACAAGATCATCCGCCAACATGACTCGATAAAAGGGATCGGAAAGGATTTCTTTGCGAGCACTGGCAAGATCGTGGACGTACCTTGGAAGCTGTCGATAGGTCTGGATTTTCAGTTTCCAGGCACGAAAGGAAAGAAGCCATTTGGCATAGACCTGATCAATGCGTACTTCGACAGAGTGCAAAAGGCAACTCACCGCGACGTTGTAGTCCACAGCGCGTTTCTCCAGGTCATGAACATGACAGAACCTCCGACCAGCCTCTTCAAGCCAGGCATCGTGTGGCGCTCTTTGCTGGGACGTAAGATCTGAAGCGGATTTCAAGTACGAACGTGATAAGCGGTTCGACCGACTTATTAACGCCTAGCCCGCGTCAAACAAATCGGCAATTAGCCTTCTCAAAATTTAGCTGACATCAAACGCGAGAGTCAGGTCTAGCGGCGGTCATATTCAAGTCCTGTTGAATTATTTTTCAACGACAATCCGATCTGAAGTGGCTGTCGTATTTTCAATGTTGCCCAAAGAAGAAAATATGTGCCGAAGTCAGGCATTTGCTATCATCGCTCCTACTTCCTTCCCGATCCTTCCAAGAAAAGTATTCAAAGGTGATCGCAGGGGCCGATCCGACGCGATGTGTCGTCTGCAGAGGGGGTAGCCCGTGAGCGCGAATGTTTTACGTTGGGCAAATATTCCTGGATTGGAGAAATACTAAAAATGAAAAATAGTCTCTTACTTGTTGTTGGAGCCGTCATGATGGTCGCGGCCGCGTGCAGTGAGCCTGTGCCTCCAACAGTTGCGCCAGCGCCATCCCTTCAGCCCGCGGCAACAGAAACCTCAGATGCTGTCGGAGCGCCTTCGACACCGCCTGCGGCCATCTCAACTCCTGATTCCACCGAAAGGCCTTCGCCGCCTCCCTCATCGACCACACAGAGTCAGGCCAGACGAGCATTCGACGGACCGCCAATCTCCGGCACGCGTCCTTCCATGCCCAGAGGCCCTATCCAGTTGCCAAAAATAGAAACCTTCCAGGTTGGCAACCAGCCCTCGGCGCTCCTGTTCGATGGCGATGGTATCTGGGTAGCAAATGAGGATGACGATAACCTCATGAAATTGAGCCTGGATGGAAAACTTCTTACCACTCAGCCGACACAAACCCTCCCTCGAACCCTGGCCTTCGACGGCGAATCCCTGTGGGTAGGAACGCATTTCGCCATCATCCGTCATCAGCCCGGCGGCCCGCCCACTGGCGCATTCGGAGCCGGGCGGCACCCTGTTTCGACTGTATTCGCCGGTAGCTACCTTTGGATCGCCAACAGCGAGGACAACTCTGTCTCGAGGTTTGCTCCAAGTGGTGCCAGATTGGACATTAAAGTGGGCTCCAGTCCGGTAAGTTTGGCATTCGACGGGGAGTCGATCTGGGTAGCCAGCCAGCGTGAGGACACCGTCTCTAAAATTTCTGCGGACGGCGAGATCCTGGGCACCTTTGAAGTTGAGTCCGGACCGAGAGGCTTGGCATTCGACGGGAGCCACATCTGGGTGACAAGCACGTTTAACGGCACCGTGTCAAAGCTGACTCTTGCCGGCGAGACTGTGGGCACCTTCGACGTGGGCTCACTGCCCTCGGCAATCGTCTCCGACAACGAATCCGTTTGGGTCGCCAATCGCAGCGACGGCACTCTGACCAGGGTTGGCCTTCAAGGAGAGAATCTGGGGACATTCCACCTGGGCATGACTCCGGGGGCCATGGCGTTCGACGGAACGTCCGTCTGGGTCGCTCACCCTAACCACGTCTCCGTGTCGAAGCTGACTTTTGAAGGCGCCTCCATCTCAACTTTCCCTGTAGGAAGTGCGCCTGTCCCCATACTATTCGACGGCCAGGCCATCTGGGTGGGCAACGCCCTGGACGGAAACATTTCCAAGTTGAATCTGGACGGCGATGAGTTGGGACCCTTCTCCGTGGGCGGTGAGCCCAATGCCTTGACCTTCGACGGTGAATCAATCTGGGCCGCCAATCGCAACGATAACACCGTGTCGAGGCTCAGCCTAGACGG
>CAUZQF010000175.1:0-5460 GCA_963581905.1 Dehalococcoidia bacterium | reverse complement strand
TGGATAGAAGTGATTTCGGATGGCGACACATCCGGATAATATTCTAAGAACTTCTTCCCATCAGTAGTGTAGTGCTTTATGGTGCTTGGCCTAAGGCCGGACACCTCTAAAGCAAGCTGCAATCCATGAACAGTTCTTAGTAACCATCCGGTCTAAACAAGAAAAACCCCTCCATTTGTGGAGGGGTAGAGGAAATAACCGTATATCTAGACAGGTATGTGATGGTGGGCTCGACAGGGTTCGAACCTGTGACCAATCGGTTATGAGCCGACCGCTCTACCACTGAGCTACGAGCCCTTGAGGTGAATTCTAGCGTAACTAACGCGATGCGGGCTGTCAAGGATAGTGATGCTAACAGTTGGCGCGTTGACACTGCTGTTCTCGTGCGTTAAATTCGCCGTGCCCCCAGCAAGACGAGCAATCTTTCTGAACCACCCTGACTTAGGACAGCATATCAATGGCAATTTCAACCAAAATCCAAACGATGATGGAGCGCGGCTCGTGGATCCGCAAGATGTTCGAAGAGGGCATCTCCCTCCGGCAGCAGTTCGGAGATGAGAACGTCTTCGATCTATCCCTGGGCAACCCTATCATGGAGCCGCCGCCTGAATTCTTCACCGAGCTACGTCGAATTGCAGACAGTCCTGAGCCCGGCCTGCACCGCTACATGCCTAACGCTGGCTACGTGGAGACTCGCGCTGCCGTCGCCGAGCAGCTCAAGGAGGAAACAGGCCTGGCCTTCGATGCTGGCGATATTGTCATGACTTGCGGCGCAGGGGGTGCTCTGAACGTTGTGTTCAAGACCCTGCTCGACCCCGGTGATGAGGTAATCATCTTCTCTCCGTTTTTCGTTGAATACCAGTTCTACGCGGACAATCACGGAGGCTCTTGCCGAGTAGTGCCGCCGGACGAGAACTTCCTGCCCGACATGGAAGCCTTCCGCGCGGCCTTCAACGAGCACACAAAGGCGGTGCTTATTAACTCGCCCAACAATCCTTCCGGCGTGCTGTATTCGGCTGAACTCCTGAGCGAGATGGCCCAGGTGATTCAACAGAAAGAGCAGGAGCTGGACCGGGAAATCTTTCTGCTCAGCGACGAGCCGTACAGGAAAATCCTGTTTGATGGGCTTGAGTATCCGCACATATTCGGGCATCACGTTCGCAGTATTGTGGCTACGTCCCACTCAAAGGACCTGGCTTTGCCTGGGGAGCGCATTGGCTATATTGCCGTGCATCCCGATTACGACGGCAACTCTGAGCTGATAGACGGCCTGGTGTTCTGCAACAGGACGTTGGGCTTCGTGAACGCCCCCGCGATCATGCAGCATATTGTCGCCAAGCTTCAGTCAGTCACCGTGGACGTGGACGTGTACAGGGACAAGCGGGATTTTCTGTACGACAGCCTTACGCAGATGGGCTACTCTCTGGTTAAGCCTCAAGGCGCGTTCTACATGTTTCCGAAGTCGCCTCTTGAAGACGACGTAGCATTCGTGGCCGAGTTGCAGAAACACAATGTCCTGGTTGTTCCGGGCAGAGGCTTCGGGCTTCCTGGTTATTTCAGGATTTCTTACTGCGTGGACGACAGGACGTTAAAAGGTGCGCTGCCCGGGTTCAAGGCGGCGATGGAGAGCTGCCGTTAGTACTCGGTGGTGTCCTTTAAGCCGAACCCTGTGACAGGAATCAGCGTCGTCTCCTCTTTCTTGATCAGGCCCAGTTTGATTAGGGCCTCAGCGCCTGCGAAGGCGGCGGCAGACGTTGGCTCGCAGTAGATGCCTTCTGTGCTCGAAAGCAGTGCATGCCAGCGGAGTATGTCGGCTTCACTCACAGCCAGCGCTTGGCCGCCAGAAGTCCTCACGATATCAACGACCTGCGATAACCTGGGCGGATTGCCTACCGAGATACCTCCGGCAACTGTGGTCTGTCCTTCATTGGTCGTTGATTTATCAAGGAAGGCGTCAACGATCGGCCTGACTGCCTGAGCCTGAACGCAGTGCAGCGTTGGTATCCGGCTTATGTAACCAGCAGCCTTTAGCTCTTGGAAGCCCTTCCACGCGCCTATAAAAAGAGACCCATTGCCCACAGGCATGACTATGTGGTCTGGCAGGCCATCCGGAAATTGTTCGAATACCTCATAGGCAAAAGACTTGGTGCCTTCGACGAAGTATGGGCTCAGGTTGTGGGAGGCGTACAGGAGGCCATTGCTCTTGTAGAACTCCACTGCCGAATCGGTGGCCGCTTCCCGAGGGCCGTCAATCAGGTGAGCCTCTGCGCCGTATACCTGTATCTGCCGAATCTTGCTGGGCGGCGCACCTGCTGGCGCGAAAATGTGAGCCTTGATACCAGCCCTAGCGCTATATGCCGCAACTGAGGCTCCCGCATTTCCCGAAGAGTCCTCTACGATCTCCGTGACGCCGTACTCTACGGCCACTGAAATCAGAGTCGCAGTGCCCCTGTCCTTGAAAGAGCCTGTGGGATTCAGGAACTCCAGCTTGCCAAAGAGTCGTTCTGAATTTAGGATCGCCCCTGCTTTATCCAATGCGACGACTGGAGTGTTGCCTTCCCCCAGGGTGATTCGGGATGAACTGTCGTGAAACGGTTCGGGCATCAGCGGCCGCATACTGACCTTGGTATCAAGTGTCGCCATTGGAGTTTCGTAAAAAACGTCGAGAGGTGACCGACACGAACTGCATTCCAGAGTAGTCATGTCGGCAGGGCACTGGGAATGGCACTGGACGCACTGAAAGCGTATGTGAGGCAATTGACTCTCCGCTTGCAAAGGGTATGCTGGCGCGTCCAGATACTAGCGATCTGGACTGGAAGAAGTCAATTACGGGAGGGGAATGTCAGTTAGACGCAGCCGAGAATTGGCTACATTCAATCCATTCCAAAATTGAGAAATTTGTGATGTATCAAACTTGTGGATATTTATAGGCTTATCTCAGGTTTAACTTTGATGGAAACAGGCTTTTACATGCAGCCTCGCAAGAAATAAACAGGCATAAAATTGTTATACTCCCCATCATTAACGGGAAGGGTCATATATGAATAACATTGACAGAATACACAGCATATTAGAGAAATCTGACATAAATGACACCAAAAACATTTGGATTGATGCAGATGCCTTCAACGAAGTAGACGACCAGTTTGCTATAGTTCACGCCTTATTAGCGGATACCGTGAATTCAGAAGTAAATCTTGTCGGAATGTCCGCAGCGCCTTTCCACAATCAGGCTAGAAAAACTAAGAATCACGGCCACGGCATGGAACTCAGCTACAAAGAGATGGAACGAATCTTAAATATTTTAGATTGCGGATGGCGGGGCGAACTTTGCAAGGGTTCTATCTCCACCATAGAGGGAAGCACGTCAGATTATATTGAAAGCGATGCGGCTCAATTACTAGGCGAAATTGCTATGAAAAACCATTCTAGTAAAAAACCCTTATATGTGCTTGCTCTAGGCTCACTAACCAACGTAGCCTCGGCCTTGAAGATAAATCCTGGGATCAAAGAAAGAATAATAATTTGTACCCTCGGCGGCCTTGCTGGCCAGGTGCACAATTTTAATGATTTTAATTACAAACAAGACATTTCGGCTGCTGAGGCGGTATTTTCATCCGGCGCCCCGATTGTTCATTTCCCTTCTCTCGATTCAAAACTGAGGATGTTATCTACGACTCGCTGGGAGCTGGAAGCGAATATCTTAAATAAGAGTCCGATTGGGAATTTTCTTTACGAGAGGTACGTTGAATACATAGATGAATTTCCAGGACGAAGCAAAGTTATCTGGGATTTGGCATTAGTCGCCTGGGCAATCAACAGCAATTGGTTTACCAACAAAACAATACTTACCCCTACAATGGATAAAAATAATGAGTGGCTGGAAAATTGTGGACCTTACCCAATGAAATCAATTAACTGGCTTGATCGGGACAAGATTTTCAACCACTTTTTTGAGTTGGTTAAATCATAAAAACTTACAGCATTCAAACTAATTTATTTTAACCTATAGATGGCGAACCGTAGGGTGTGTGCCAATATGTCAGAGAAAAGCTTAACGATCGATTCGCAAGTCCCTTTTAACGAACGCAATAGCGGGGTACGGCCCTAGGTTGGATTCCTACAGGGACCAAGTGACCGGCGACCAAATGGTCGCTGCTATGAATTCTGTTGGTGTTGATGGAGCTTTGCTCGTATCCCCATTTAGCATGTATGACTATGACCCAAGTTACGCGATTGAAGTTCACAATAAGTATCTAGGTAAATTTGGAGTTATACGACCTTTTGGCCCTGAGTCAATGACAAGCTATGCCAGGTTGTGTCAGTCGATTACGTATAGTACATGTCGTCAGTCTAACAAGGCGTAAATAGAAAATGGCGTTCAATTCATCTCAGTCCATTCTAATTCTTAGATTACCAATGGCCATTTTGAAATATCCAGCGCGACCTCATTTTAAGTGTTGCCGGCTCTATCCGAGCCTCAAGTGGAAGGTGCCGTAGGGATTTCATCTGCGACAGGTAATTCTCTCGCCGGTCTAATGGTTTCCTTCCTCATAGCCTTCAACTTCGTTATGAAAGGGAGGAATTCATCCCAAGGTCACTTCGGGTCTAGGAAGATAGTGTTGAGGCAACATAGAGTCCTTCCGTATTTCCCAGATAGGCCAATTTGGTGATTGGCGTTTTGGTGTTCACTATGAATACTCTGTTTATTATCTTGTTTCACTAGTTAAAACTGCACTACACCTGTAATATTATTAGCGCTTCATCGGGATGCGCACGCCGGCGTAGGATAACTGCTTCAGGCGTGGATAGAAGCAAGCTGTAATTGACTGTGAATGAAGGATAAGAATCTTTTGAATATACCTGTGATTCCCCAAGATAACATTATGAAACCCAACCTAAATTCTGCCCTGAAGATGTTGGGTAAAAGCATGTTTTTCTTTGTGCTACTCATTGCCGTGGCCTCGTGCTCAGGCGATGTAGGCCCTGAGGGCCCCGAGGGGCCTGTGGGCCCTCAGGGTATTCCAGGCGGACAAGGCAAAATTGGAGTTTCTGGCGAAGACGGAGTTGATGGCTCCACTGGACCACGGGGTGTCGCCGGGTCTGCTGGCGTTGATGGCTCCACTGGACCACGGGGCATTGCCGGGACACAAGGAGTTGCCGGGCCTGCTGGCGTTGACGGGTTGCAAGGCACTGCTGAGGCACAGGGAGTTGTCGGGTTGCCAGGAGCTGCTGGGGCACAGGGAGTTGCCGGCGTTGACGGGTTGCCAGGCGTTGCCGGGACACAGGGAGTCGTCGGACCTGCTGGGGTTGCCGGCGACACTGGAGCCCAAGGCACTGCCGGGACACAGGGAGAAACCGGACCTGCTGGCGAAGACGGCGTTGATGGAGATAATGGGTTTGCGGTCTATCGAGCGGCGCCGGCCAACACGGCTATTTCAAGGCTGGACAGCGAGGGGA
>CAUZQF010000174.1:0-5523 GCA_963581905.1 Dehalococcoidia bacterium | reverse complement strand
TCACCCATCTGAGATCTGGGACGAGATGGCCCGACTGACGCCATCAATGGCGGGCATCTCCTACGATCGACTCGAAAAGGAGGGGGGCATCCAGTGGCCGTGTCCCACCGCAGACCATCCCGGCACACGTTTCTTGTATGAGAACGACTTCCCGAGAGGGCCACGCGCCAAGTTCGTGCCCTTCGATCAGGGCCCCCAGGCGGCAGAGGTGCCCAGCAAGCGGTTCCCGCTGTTCATGTCAACAGGCCGCGTTCTGTATCACTGGCATGGCGGCACCATGACCAAACGTTCAGATAACCTACTGGCGAAAATGTCTGAGGTGCCCATCAACATGAACGCTGAGGACGGGGAGAAATACAGCGTTGCTGATGGCGAGTGGATCCGCCTGCGATCACGTCGCGGCGACCTGGAGGGCAGGGTAGTCTACACTGAAAAGATGCGCGCAGGAGAGGTCTTTGTGCCCTTCGTGAAGCTGAAGGAACATGCCGCTAACTTCCTTACCAACGCCGCTCTAGACCCGACCTCACGCATTCCCGAATACAAGGTCTGCGCCGTGCGAATAGAGAAGCTGGAGACCGAAGTATAGATTGCTGCTGAGTGTCCATTATCAGGCCCCGATATTGGGGCCGTAGCAGTTTGTTTGGAGAGAAGTTTTGACGTTAGGCCAGATGCCCAAGCCAGATGCAGACCAGTTCATGGGAAAGCGAAAGCTGTTCCTGGTGCCAAACTATATCTTCCCACCAGGCATGCCGGAAGAGGCACAGCAACTGGAGCAGCGATACTGGTCTGAGGTCCGAGACCACATCCAGAATCTGGAGAGGTCACTGGGACCAGTCCGACACGTCTTTCATGAGATGCTTTACGAAGATGGCGATGAGGGCATGAAACTAATTGAGGCCATGAACCCACTTGGCTGCTCTTTCGTCAGCACCCTCTGCAGCTCAACAGCCACGCTCCAAATCACCGAAGACCGCGCTATTGTGGAGGAAAACATGGACTGGCAGCGTTGCCTTTCCGTGGGCCTCATGAGCGAAAAGGTCATTGGCCTTGCCAGCGAAGGGGCGCAGGAGACCACGCAGAAGCGATACGACTACATCGGCACTCGCATTGACGAAACTCTAAAGGATAGCGACAACGGCATCCTGTTCATACGCGAAGACCACCGTGTGCAATTCCCGACAGACATGCAGGTGTTCTACGTGGCGCCTCCGGGTCTGGACGCGATCAAGCGATGGATCAATCAACAGATGCAGAGCTACTCCGCGCCACCATCTCAAGAAGCCGCAGAACAGCCCCAAGAAACTACAGATGCCGAAGCCACTTCGGACTGATCTAAATTCATCAGTACGCCTCCACTCACGACTTGGTTTATAATCTGACCTGCACCATAACCAAATGCAGGAGATTTCTATGGCCGACACCAACGGCGCCAAGCTACGCAGTCAAGAGTGGTTCGATACCCCGGAGCTTTACGGCTGGCTACGACAGGCCGCATTCAAAGCCCAAGGGTTCGGAGAGGCGTCATACCAGAACAAGCCGGTCATTGGCATCTGTAATACCTGGAGTGAGCTGACCCACTGCAACGCCCACCTGCGCGGTCTGGCCGAGGCTGTCAAGCGTGGCGTTTGGCAGGCTGGTGGCTTCCCCTTGGAGTTCCCGGTGATGTCGCTTGGCGAGTACAACATGCGCCCGACCACCATGCTGTTCCGCAACCTCATGAGCATGGATGTCGAGGAGTCGATTACTGCCAATCCTCTGGACGGCGTAATCCTGCTGGGCGGTTGCGACAAGACGACGCCCGCGCTGCTCATGGGCGCAGCCAGCGCCGACATTCCTGCCATTCTCGTTACGGGCGGCCCGCAGCTGAAAGGCAACTGGCGTGGCGAGGAGCTAGGCTCTTGCACCGACTGCCGACGCTACAGCGTGGAGCTTCGGGCGGGCACCATCACTGAGGACCAGTGGGCCGAGCTACAAAACTGCATCGTCCGCAGCCCTGGCCACTGCATGGTTATGGGCACCGCGTCTACCATGGGCTCCATGGGTGAGGCGCTGGGCATTGCGCTCCCAGGCAACGCAGCCATTCCGGCTGTCGACTCCCGTCGCACTCAGCTGGCGGAGATGGCCGGTGTTCAGATCATGGAGCTGGTCAAGCAGGACCTGCGCCCATCCAAGATCATGACGCAGGAAGCCTTCGAAAACGCCATCCGCACTCTGCATGCAATCGGCGGCTCAACCAATGCCATTATCCATCTCACGGCTATTGCCGGACGGCTGGGCATCGAACTGCCACTAAAACTGTTCGACGATCTGTCGCGCACGACGCCGTTCCTATTGAACCTCAAGCCCTCAGGCACATACCTGATGGAGGACTTCTTCTACGCGGGTGGACTGCCAGCGCTGTTGAAAGAGATTTCGCCTCTGCTGCACAAGGAGTGCATTACGGTCACCGGACGCACTATTGGCGAGAACGTTGCCACCGCACTGAACCACAACACTGACATCATTCGCGGCCTGGACAACGCCCTGAATCCAGAAGGCGGACTGGCTGTGCTATACGGCTCCCTGGCACCTGGTGGAGCCATCATCAAGCCCACGGCTGCTTCTCAGGAGTTGATGACGCACCGAGGCAGGGCGCTGGTTTTCGAGGACCACGAGGACATGGACCGACGCATCGACGATCCTGATCTGGAGGTCACACCGGAGGACGTTCTGGTTATGCGCAACGCCGGGCCCATCGGCGGACCAGGTATGCCGGAGTGGGGTTTCCTACCGCTACCCAAGAAGATCTTGCAGCGAGGGATCCGCGACATGGTACGGCTCAGCGACGCCCGCATGAGCGGAACGGCGTTCGGGACTGTGGTGGTGCACATCACACCGGAGTCGACGTACGGCAGCCCGCTGGCCGCGGTACAGACCGGTGACATGATCGAGCTGGATGTGCCCAATCGCAGCCTGAACCTGTTGGTGGAAGATAGGGAAGTGAAGCGCCGGCTGGAGAATTTACCTGCTCTAAAGCAGCACTTCACCAGGGGCTATGGCTGGATGTATTCCCAGCATATCTTACAGGCGGACAAGGGCTGCGACTTCGATTTCCTGAGGGCAGACAACCTGGTGGGAGCGTTGACCAAGTAGATTCAGCGAGCGTTCGAAAAGATACTTAGAAGTCGAAGTCCTCGTCGTCAAGGTCCTCTTCGTTGAAGTCTGTTAGCACGATTTCACGGATGAGTTCGCGCTCTTCATGAGACATTACCCAGTCCACGGCATCGGCGTTTTCCTCGATCTCCGCAGGACGGCGGGTGCCGACTAACGCCACGCTTATGACCGGATTCGAAATGACCCATGCCAGGGCCAACTGGGCGACGGTCATGCCCCTTACGTCGGCAATGGCCCTGAGGTCTTCCACCCTGTCCAGGTTGCGCAGGAAGTCGTCGCCCCTGAATAGAGGTTGGCCAAAAGCCATGAGGCTGCGCCGCCAGTCGTCGTCTTCGAACTTCGTTTCCGTATCCATGGTGCCACTGAGCAGGCCGTGCGCCAGAGAGCCATAGGCCATTACGCCCACGCCGTTGTCCTCGCAAAAGGGGAATAGGTCCGCCTCGGGTCGGAAGTCGAACAGGTGGTAGCCTACCTGATTGGTAATGATGGGAAAGGTCTTCAGGCACTCCTTCATTTGGTCAACAGAGAAGTTGCTCACACCGCCGTATCGTATCTTGCCCTGCTCTTGAAACTTGGCGAAGGCCTCCATTGGCTCGGACATGGGCCGAGACTCGTCGGGCCAGTGGATGAGGTAGAGGTCGATGTAGTCGGTCTGGAGCCGTTCCAGGCTGTCGTTCAAGCCCTTCTCCAGCGCCTCGAATGAGCTATCTCGCTTCTGGGGGTCGTCAGGGTCGTCCCACACACGACCGCCCTTGGTCACCAGTATCACGTCGTTGCGTTTGCCCCTGAGAGCCTTGCCGAGAAGCTTCTCGCCCTCACCCCAGCCGTAGATAGCGGCGGTATCGAAAAGGTTCACGCCGCACTCTATGGCAGCATCAATCGAATCCAAGACCTCTTCATCATCAAAGGAGCCGTAGTGGCCTTTGCCCATGGGCCAACCACCAAAGCCAACGACAGAGGCCTCGAGGTCCGAGTTGCCTATCTTCCGATATTGCATCTCGTCTTCTGTATATGAGTCTGATTCATCCAAGGCTACTGAAGCACCTGCACTTTAATTGACCCTGTGCTCTTATCGTAAGCCGTCTCGAAACCCTTCTGGATTTCGTCCAGCGAGACCCGGTGCGTCACCATTTTTGACAGAGGCACCTTGCCCGACGCCATCATCTCGATAGCCACCTCGTAGTCGTGCCTGCCATCCAAGATGCCATAGCAGGACGAAAACACGATGGTCTGTTCCTTCAGCATGGGCCTTAGCCAGTCCACAGTCACCGGCGTGCGGTATCCACCA
This sequence comes from Dehalococcoidia bacterium, assembly GCA_963581905.1. Lineage (GTDB taxonomy): Bacteria > Chloroflexota > Dehalococcoidia > Lucifugimonadales > JADFKI01 > Casp-Chloro-G4. Next base: position 1,082 of record CAUZQF010000174.1, on the reverse strand, counting down.
ATTACAACAAACCTGCCCTGCTTGCGAGTGATGGTAATAGCCTGCTCCAGCGGGGCGGGATCCCAGCCGCCGACGGTCTCGATTGTGAGGTCAGCGCCCCGGCCCTCAGTGGCGTCCAGAATGGCGTCTTCGAAGGCAGGGTCGTCGGGCTGAAACGCGTAGTCTGCACCCAGTGTCTTTGCCATGGACGCCTGCTGCTCGTGTCTCGATGTGACGAATATCTTGCCTGCACCCAGTGCGCGAGCGGCGGCAACTGCTGTCAGGCCGATGTTGCCTGAGCCTAATACGACTACAGTCTCTTCGCCGATAAGCCGGCCACGACGAACGCCGTGCAGCGAAACGGCGAAAGGCTCCACCAGCGCGCCCTCTTCCCACGACATGTTGTCCGGCATGACGTAGCAGCCGACGGCCTTGCGCTTGATGTACTCCGCGAAGCCACCACCGACAATCTCGGACATGTTCTGGCACTGCCTGTACTGCCCCATGCGACAGTACCAGCAGGACAGGCAGGCCTTGCCCTGACCGATGATCTCCATGGCGACGCGCTTACCTATCAGCGACGCGTCTACACCAGCGCCAGCCTCAACGATTTCGCCCGCAACCTCGTGGCCTACAGGGTCCTGGTCTTCCTCGGTCTGGTCGGCCTTCATCTGCAGGTCGGAGCCGCAAATACCTGTCGCCCGAATGTGGACGAGGACCTCGCCGGGGCCAACCTCGGGCTTGGGGTACTCGCCTACGTTCATCTTGCCCTTGCCGTCGTAGAAGGCAGCTTTCATCATTGCCATTTTGCTCTCTCCAATATGGGTAAGTCGCCTACTGGTTGTCGCTCAAGAATTTCTCTGCCGTATCCAGAATGGCGTCGTTCAATCCCAAGGTCGTAAAGCGGTCGTAGTACATCTGACGGCCTCTGGAATGAATAAGATCGGCAATCCTGTCCTGCTCCGCCACAACAGCGGGATGGTCCGGCCTACCAGGGTAGCCCATGGACTGCGCCAAGTCGTTTGTGCCCCACGAGAACGAGTCCAGGCCTTCTACAGCAAGGATCTCTTCGATGTTCTCAAAGGACTTTGCACTCTCCAGTT
>CAUZQF010000173.1:0-5572 GCA_963581905.1 Dehalococcoidia bacterium | reverse complement strand
AGGTTGAACTTCCCTATGCTCTTGTTCTCGGCGGCCATGCTGCGCTCGCCTTGAACAACGTGGACTTCAACACTAGGCTGATTGTCCGCGGCGGTGGTGAACTTCTCGCTCTTGGACGTTGGTATCGTTGTATTGCGCTGTATTAGTATGGTGGCTACGCCGCCCATGGTCTCGATGCCTAGGCTCAGCGGCGTGACATCCAGCAGCAGTAGGTCCTGGACCTCGCCCTGGAGGACACCAGCCTGAATGGCGGCGCCCATGGCCACTACCTCGTCCGGGTTCACTCCCTGATGAGGCTCCTTGCCGAACAGTGCCTGAGTGGCCTCAACCACCTTGGGCATACGGGTCATGCCGCCGACCATAACGATCTCGTCAATGTCGCCAGCGGTCAGGCCCGCGTCAGTCATCGCCTGCTTGCACGGACCCTCCGTTCGCTTGATTAGCTCATCCGCCAGCTGCTCCAGCTTGGCCCGGGTAAGGGTCATCACCAGATGCTTAGGGCCTGATGCGTCAGCCGTTATGAATGGAAGGTTGATCTCGGTCTGCATCGTCGTTGAGAGCTCTATCTTGGCGCGTTCTGCCGACTCCTTGAGACGCTGCAGGGCCATGTTGTCCTGCTTCAGGTCGATACCCTGGTCTTTGTTGAACTCATCGACAATCCAGTCGACGATGCGCTGATCGAAGTCGTCGCCTCCCAGGTGGGTGTCGCCATTGGTGGCCTTCACCTCGAAAACGCCGTCGCCGATCTGCAGAATGGTTATGTCGAAGGTTCCGCCACCCAGGTCGTAAACCGCGATGGTTTCGTCCGCCTTCTTGTCCAGCCCGTAAGCCAGGGCCGCCGCTGTTGGCTCGTTGATGATCCGCAGGACCTCGAGTCCTGCGATGCGTCCTGCGTCCTTGGTAGCGTTGCGCTGGCTGTCGTTGAAGTACGCAGGGACGGTTATCACAGCCTGCGTGATGGTCTCGCCCAACTTGGCCTCGGCATCCTGCTTCAGCTTCTGCAGTACCATGGCGGAAACTTCAGGTGGCGCGTGGGACTTGTCACCCATCTTGACGTGGGCGTCGTTATTGCTGTGCTTGACCACTTCGTAGGAGAGCAGGGGCAGGTCTTTCTGCACGCTCGCATCTTCGAATAGTCGTCCCATGAGACGCTTGACGGAGTAGACGGTGTTCACTGGGTTGGTGACCGCTTGACGCTTTGCTGTCATGCCGACATACCGCTCGCCAGTGCGTTCGTTCAAGGCCACCACTGATGGCGTGGTGCGCGCTCCTTCAGCGTTCTCAACGATCCTGGGCTCGCCCGCCTCTATGATGGCCATGCATGAGTTTGTAGTGCCCAGATCGATACCTAGGATTTTTGCCATTACTGCGTCTCCTGTGCCCCTGAATCGGGTGATTCAGGCTGACTTGATTCTGAATTATCCTGAGCCGGCTCGGGGGCCTTGGAGACCACAACCTGCGCGGCGCGAATTACTCTGTCGTGAAGTTTATATCCGTTTCGTATTACATCAGTGACGATGCCCTCTTCGCCGTCTGGCGTTTCCTGGTAAAACACGGCCTCGTGTCCCCAGGGCTCGAAGGGCTCTCCCAATGCGTTTATCTTTGTGACACCCTCGGAGTCCAGCACATTACCCATGTTTCGCTGGACCAGGCTAAGGCCCTCCATCCAGCCAGGGGCAACGGCGTTTTTCGGCACCATGTCCATAGCGCGGTTCAGGTCATCGGCCACGCCAAGGAACTTAAGTATGATGTTTGTATTGGCGTTGCGCCGGAGCTCTTGCTGCTCATCGGCCACACGCTTTCGATAGTTAATGAGGTCTGCCTGAGCACGCTGGGCTATAGACCTGAACTGGTCCTTTTCCCGCAATGCTTCTTCCAGGCGCTCTTCAGTAAGCGTCATCTCGTCCTTTTCTTCTGTTTCCTCAGCTGACGCCTCTGAATCTTGCACTGATTCTGCGTCCTCGGAACTTTCTTCCAGGGTCATATATTCGAGACCTCCAACCGTACCATTATCGCAGTTTGGGGTGGAGTAGCTCAAGCATATCATCGATGCTTCCGTCTAAAGACTGCTTGAGGGCCTCCCCCTTCAAAGTACCTAATTGGGACTTCATTTGGGCCAGCTTATTGAAGAGGCCCACGGCCATCTGAACTCCGGCCAGGTTAAGACCCAGATTGCCCACGAGGTGCTTGATAAGCCGCAGCCGGGCTACATCCTCTTCGGAGTATAGCCGTAGCATGCCTACTGTTCTGGAAGGCATTACCAGGCCAACGCGCTCGTATTTCCTGAGCGTCTGGGGGTGCATTTCCAGTATGCGAGCGGCGACGCTTATTATGTAGACGCCCTCGTACTCTTCCTGGACTATTCGCCTTCTCTGCATGCTCCGCCTTGAGGAATATCCCTGGTTAGTTAAATACCCATTTTACGAGTACTTTGAATCCCCCGTAATGGTAATTTGACTAACCATAAGAGGGCCTTCGCCGTTATAGAACCAAGCAGGCAAGGCCAGACTTCTCGCCGACGGGTCTTGCGTTGGAATGTTTCGATAGCTGCGCTTGGGAGTGTTAACTCCACTCGATTAATAGTCTACTTATTGATACGAGGCGTGTCAAGAACTATACTGGTAATTAGTGTAGAGCCGTAGTCAGATGACCGGTAAGCTTTCTGCAGAATCTACATCCCGGATTGTACATATAAGAATGTGAGTGATGTGCTGGGTAGGGAAGATTAATCGGAGTTAGAGGTAAAGGACTATGTTGGAGCTCAAGGGTTGCCCCCGTTGCCAGGGAGCATTAAAAACCAATCGAGATATGTACGGCGAATACAAGGTGTGCCTGCAGTGCGGGTACATGTATGATATTGATAAGCCAGACGGACTTTATTCCATGGCAAGGACAGAGATGGCCTTGCTTAATAAAGACAACAATGTGAAGGCGGCGTAACGTCTCGCGCTGTCTCCAAGTTGGTCATTAAAGAGGCCCTCTCGAACGAGAGGGCCTCTTTTTGTGTATCAAATCACTGATAGGTTGCTTAGGTTCTAGTGCTTCTTTCAGTGGAAGCAGCTGCCATTAACCACTGGCGTCTGTTATTTCTAGTCAAAACTATCGAGGAAGCGCTGCTCTTTCCAGGGATCGCCGTCATTGTGGTAACCACGTTCTTCCCAGAAGCCAGGCTTGTCCTCCGCCATGAACTCTAGGCCGTTGACCCACTTGGCGCTCTTCCAGGCGTACCTCTTGGGGACCACGAACCTTAGCGGGCCGCCGTGCTTTGCCTCCAGAGGCTCTCCCTGATGGGTATGCGCAAATAGAACGTCGTCGTCCTTCACGATCTCCAGCGGGAGGTTGGTTGTGTAGCCGCCATAGCAGTGCAGCATAACGAACTTGGCCTCGGGCTTGGGTTGCGCAAGCTTGAGGAGGTCGTTGAAAAGCACACCGTCCCAGGTATTGTGCAGGTTGCTCCACTGGGTGACGCAGTGAAATTCCGCGTCAAGAGTCGTCTGGTTCAGGGCGTTGAACTGAGGCCAGTCCAGCGTGACCTCGTTGTCGACCAGCCCAAAGACTCGAAACTCCCAATCGTTCAGCTCGATGTACTGCGTGGGGCCGTACGTCAACACGGGGAATTTATCCGTTATGTATTGGCCGGGAGGAGCCTTCTGCTCTCCCATATCCTGCTTTATCTTGGTAAGTTTTCCCAGCTTGTTAAGCATGGAATCCTCCGGTTAAGTGGCGTGATATTTCGCCGAAATGTTGTTGCGATCAGCCGTTATTGTACACTATGGTTCGATTTACAAGTCGAGGTGACGATGAATACCGAAGTTGAAGAGATCCTCAAAGGCTCCTATGACCTTCACGTGCACGCTGCGCCTGACAGGGTAGAGCGACGACTGGACGCACTGGAGGTCGCTCGCCAGGCCTACGAGGCAGAACAGGGTGGTTTTGTGCTGAAGTCCCACGAGTACCCGACGGCTCCGTTAACCTACGCGCTAAACCGTATGTATCCGGGGCTAAAGGTATTTGGCGCCATAGCTCTGAACAGGTCTGTGGGCGGTGTAAACCCGGACGCTGTGGAGGTCGCAGCCGGTCTGGGCACAAAGGTGGTCTGGATGCCGACTATGACAGCCGACTACTGGCTTAAGAACCTGAAGAAGGGGCCCGGTATTTCCGTATTCGACGACGGTGGCAAGCTGACGGCGGAGACTACCAAGGTCATCGACATCGTTGCCAAGAACGATATGGTCCTGGCGTCTGGCCACATCTCCCCGCTGGAGGCTATAGCCGTTTTCGAGGCCGCCAAGTCCGCAGGCGTCACCCGCATGATCGCGACTCATCCGGCAAACGTGGCTACCGTGGAGCAGCAGAAGGAGATGGTTTCGCTGGGAGCGCACCTGGAGTATACCTTCCTGGCTTGCATGCCTGTACGGCAGCGCTACACCGTTAAGGAGCTAATGGATGCCGTACGTTGGCTCGGGCTGGACAACTGTGTGGTCACAACCGACTTTGGTCAGTGGATGAATCCGCCACCTGCTGAGGGTATGCGCATGGCCATCGCCTCGCTAATGAATCAGGGCATGTCCCCGGATGAGCTTACGAAGCTCGTTAAGACGAACCCGGCCAGGATTCTAGGAGAAGACTAATCGACAACAGATTTTGCCGTTTAGCGAGTCACCTGCAAGACGGGACTAACACGAATTTTCGGAACGCCTAGGTTTTGGACGACAGAGGTTCGAATGTATAGGTGGGCCTTCGCTGTTCAGAGAATAGCCTCACAACTAGCTTTGGAACAACTTTCCATGCCCTCAGCCGATTATTCAAAAAACTTAAGAATAATCACCTGGCCCTAACCCTTTGATGCATATATGCACAAAAATTTAAAAAAACTATCTGCGGAAGGCGCCGATGGCGAGAAATGCCCAGCCGAACATCAGGCTAAGTCCTCCCAGGGGCGCAATGGCTCCGAACGCGCCAATGCCGGTCATCGCCAGTATGTAGAGGCTTCCGCTGAACAGGACTATGCCTGCCAGGAACATCCAGCCGGATAGGGTTGCCCATGTGCCAACCCACTTCTCGGCGAAGAGTCCGGTAGCTAGCAATGCCAAGGCGTGATACATCTGGAATCGGACCGCCGTCTCGAAGATGCGGAGGGCGTCAGCGTCCAGCGTGCCCCGCAATGTGTGTGTGCCTAGAGCGCCCGCGGCCACGGCGAGCAGACCTGCAAGGGCACCTGCAGCAACCCATATCTTCGCCATTCCCACTTCAGATGTTTCTGCATATTTCGTCATAAATTTTCTAGCCTTAGCCTCTATGTTGGCAGTCAATAATTATTGAAGAACTTCAGTAGTGATGATATCATTCGGTAAACGCCTACTGCGTCGCAGCTGTATTTCCTATAATTGGCGAATGAGATTTTTTATATTAGTTGGGCTAGGGCTGATAATAGCCCTTGGATGCGCTGGAGAGTCGGGCGTTCAAGAGAGTCCAGCGCTTGATATGGCTGCTAGCCCGGCAGCGATGGTGGTTGCCGCGAGCGCCAGTTCTGTCGCCTCAACCCCAGAGGCAGCTATTGCCCCGCTGACAT
>CAUZQF010000172.1:0-5591 GCA_963581905.1 Dehalococcoidia bacterium | reverse complement strand
GTGAGCACCAACTGGAAGTTATCGTAGTCGGTTATATCCGCGTCCTTCAGCGTAATCATGATGAGCTGCATCAGTTCCTGGGCTCGTTCTCGCGTCAACTGACAGACGTCGCGGCGAGGAACCTTGAGGCCGGCTGCTCGTCCCAGAACGGGTAGAGTGATCTCTTCGTAGGGCCGAACGGTGTCAGGCTCGGTGCTGCACTGCGTCAGCTTGGCCTCTTCAGCTGCCTCGAAGGACGTGTTGTATGTCATGCATATATCGTTGGTAAACTGATATCCGCCTACTGGAATTACTGCGGAGTAGGATATCGTTCCGCTCTTGTAGACGATGATGTCGGTAGTGCCGCCACCGATATCGATTACGGCTGCGCCCTTGGCCCTTTCCAGGGAAGTCAATACTGACTCGCTGCTGGCTATGGAGCTTAGAACTACGCCGTCAACCTTGATCCCAGCGCTTTCGACTGCATGTACCAGCCTGTCCACGGCCATGGACGAGCCTGTTACGACGTGCGTCTCTACTTCCATGCGGTTGGAGTGCATGCCCATGGGGTCTCTGATGCCCTCTTCACCGTCCAGGGTGAAGCTGATGGGCAGGGCGTGCAGGACCTTGCGGCCTATTTGCTTGCTGGCGCTGGCCACCACCTCCGGTACTTTCCTGATGTCTTCGGCTGTGATGACGCCCTGAGAGCCAGCCCAGTCCAGTGCGTCTCTGCGGTTCTCGAAAGATATGTGTCCGCCGGTTATTCCGACGTATGCAGATTTTACCTGGATCCCTGCCTGCCGCTGCGCTATCTCTAGGGATTCGCGTATGGCTCGCTGGGTCTCAACAACATCTTCTATATTGCCCTTGGCCAGTCCGGTACACGGCACAACACCGTGTCCAAGGGCCTCCATGCTACCGGCGTCGGTTACGCTGGAAATCAGCGTAAATATCTTCGTGGTACCAACGTCTATGGCAGTGATAATTCTGGAAGATTGCATCATCACGGTCGCTCCATCATCTTGGTTCTAAAATATCTAAATCCGTTCGGCCACTCGTAGGCGAGCGCTACGACTACGAGGATTAGCCTTGATTTCCTCTTCCTTAGGCTTGATGACCCTTCGGCTCACCAATCGCACCGATGCGGTGTGGCCGCACACGCATTGCGGTGTTTCCGGCGGGCAGATACAGTCTCTGGATTCCCTCCGCAAAGTGTTCTTCACTAGCCGGTCCTCCAGCGAGTGGTAGCTTATTACCACCAGCCTTCCACCAGGCCGAAGAAGCTCCATAGCCTGCTCCAGGCCTGCTTCGACGTTTTCAAGCTCGCTGTTCACCACCATGCGGATGGCCTGAAACGTCTTGGTGGCCGGGTGTATTCGCCCTTTTGGACGTCTCACCGTTCTTGCCACTATCTCGGCTAACTGCGTCGTGGTGCGAAGGGGGCGGGCGCGTAATATTGCCTTGGCAATGCGCCTGGAGCCTCGCTCCTCACCGTACTTATATATCGCGTTCGCTAGCTCTTGCTCCGAATACTCATTTATCACGTCCGCTGCAGTGACCGTCTGGCTCTCGTCGAATCGCATATCCAGCGGCGCTTCGTGTCGAAAGCTGAAGCCCCTTTGCCCTTCGTTGAGCTGCAGCGATGATAGGCCCAGGTCCATGAGCACTCCGCTGGCATGTGTCTCGCCTCGTTCATTGGCGGCGGCGACCATGTACGCGTAGTTTCCGTGAACCAGTTCTCCGAACTGCCCGAAGTCCTTCAGGCGTTCTGTAGCTGCCTCCAGGGCATCTGAATCAAGGTCGAAACCTATCACCCTGGGCGGAGGCGACACCTCCTGCAGTATGGCCAACGAGTGTCCGCCCTCTCCCGTGGTGCAATCTACGTACAGTTCACCCGACCTTACTTGTAGGGCGAACAGCACCTCCTCCACCAGCACTGGGGTGTGATGTACATCCACCGCGAATCACCAGCGAGCCGAAATTGCAGCCTATTATGCCGCCGGGCCCTTCAGCCTTTTGCGATCTGCCTCGGTGTTGGGCCTTGAGGAGTGAGCCGTGGTAAAATGCGCTCCGTGCAAGGCGTAATCCAGCCCACCATTGAGACTGAGTTTCCCAGAGAATTCGACATTCCCGCAAGGGTATTTTGGGCATCTCTTTGGAGCAAAATTAAACGTATGAAAATTATGTTATGGACGTAGTGATCAAATATGGCTGATGACAAATTTAGGTTGGGAATTCTTACAATCAGCGACACCGGGTCTAAGGGTGAAAGAAAAGACACCAGCGGTGATGCCATAAGCGAAATAATGGCCCTCGAGGGGTTTGTGGAAGTCGCTCGGGAAATTGTGCCCGATGAGCAGGACATTATTTCAGCAAAACTCAAGGACTGGTGTGATGGTGGAACGATGGACGTCGTTTTGACCACCGGGGGCACTGGCCTTGGCCCAAGGGATGTCACACCGGAGGCGACTCGCGTTGTCCTGGACATAGAGGTGCCTGGCATCGCTGAGGCCATGCGCATACAAACTCTGAAGCACACGCCTTTGGCCATGCTCAGTCGCTCGATGTCGGGCGTGCGCTCCGGCTGCTTGATCGTAAACCTGCCGGGCAGCGAGAAGGCTGTGCGGGAGACCCTGGCCGTGGCCGTGAAGGCTATTCCTCACGGACTGCAGATGCTCAAGGGCTGGCGGATGCACTAGTGGCTGATTCGCCTGTTATCCGCTTCCACGTTCTCACGCTGTTTCCTGGTATGTTTTCGGGGCCTACCTCCGAGAGCATAATTGCCCGCGCACAGGAAAAAGGCCTTGTGGAGATCAATCTCTACGACATCCGCGACTACACTCACGACAGGCATCGCTCTGTGGATGACTACCCCTTTGGCGGCGGCTACGGCATGGTGATGAAGCCGGAGCCCGTGTTTGAAGCGGTGGAGAGCCTAAGAGTGGAATCCGTGTTGGACGAAGACACGCCGATTATCCTGCTCACGCCTCAGGGCAGGCCTCTCACTCAGCGGGTGGTCGAAGAGCTGGGAGAGAAGTCTGAGTTCGTGCTGATATGCGGTCGCTACGAGGGTGTGGACGAGCGCATACGCCAGCACCTGGCCACTGACGAGATTAGCCTGGGCGACTTCGTGCTCAGCGGTGGCGAAATTGCAGCCATGGCCTTAATAGACGCCGTGACGAGGCTGGTGCCCGGTGTGCTGGGCTCTATCGAGTCTGCCATGGATGACTCATTTACCACAGGCCTATTGCAATACCCCCAGTACACCCGGCCCTCCGAGTTTCGAGAGTGGGGCGTTCCGGATGTGCTGCTGTCTGGCAACCACGCAGAGATTGCCCGCTGGCGTCGTCAGGAGAGCCTGCGCCGCACCAAAGAGCGTCGCCCTGACCTGCTGAACAGCGCTCCGCTGACCGATGAGGACAGGCCACACCTCGATAGCATATAATGGCGGACACCTCTAGAAACAGGCGTTTCTGGGGTTCTAGGTTGGCGGCGGAAGCGGGAGCATCGTGAACTCTGATAGTGATGATACCCGTAATAATCTACAACTACGAATCGCGTTGGCGATAGTTGGCGTTATTTTCCTGGGTCTCATTGTTTTGGTATTTTTCACCAATTTGCAAGGATCAGATTCTGACGATCTAGAGTTGATATGCAACGGTGATGATTGGACTTGGTTCCCTGCAAAGACGGTCAACGATGGTAGCATATCTGCTAACTGCGCTTGGGTGGGACAGGCAACTTTATCCCGTCCATCTCACTGGCAGTGTGGGCCATTTAGGCGATGATGTGGAAGTGGCGTCTCGTCTGACACGTATTTCCTCATTAGTGGGGAATTATGAAAAAATGCCTTGGTCTCATCTGGTTAGTAATTCTGGCAATGCCCTGCACAAGGCTTTAGATTACTCTTCCGCTGCTGCGGACTCGGAATGACAGGCGACACGTGTGGTCAGTACGAAATACGCCATAGGTGTAAGCAGGCGCGAGTTCTAATCCCCCGCCGTGTGCGGTAGACACAAAAAATATATGAAGATTACTGATATTAAAATTGAGGTTGTCAGTCGGGAGATAACCGACACTGGCCTGGACTCCGATATGGGCCGATTTGCAGGCGTTACTGAGCAAGGTGTGCTTCGGGTTTTCACCGACGAGGGCATCGAAGGCAACTGCTTTGTTGGCGAGTTCCGGCACGGTGGCGGCAAAGACTTCGATCACATATTGAAGATACTGAAGCCGCATCTTGTTGGCCGCGATCCCGCTGACCGCGAGTGGCTGTGGAGCATGCTGGGCATATTGGACCGACGTCGCGGACTGTCGATGTCGGCCTACGCCGCGATGGACGTAGCGATGTGGGACATCTCAGGCAAGCAGGCCGGCGTGCCTATCTACAAGCTTTTGGGGGCACAGCGCACGGAGATCGATACCTACGCCACATACCCGCCGCGTCATGAATCACCGGAAGGCTACCTGCGAGAGGCTGAAGATATAGCCGCGCAGGGGTTTCGGGCCTACAAGATACATCCCGGCGTGATGAGCGCTAGGGATGTGCAGGAGATGGTCGCTGGTGTCCGCGATACCGTTGGCGACGAAATGACGCTGATGCTGGATCCTAACAACGGCTACGACTTTCGGAAGGCGTTGGAGGTAGGAAGAGCCCTGGATGACAACGGCTTCTTCTGGTACGAGGACCCTGTTCCATGGCACGACTACGACGCCATCGGTGAGCTAAGCAGCCGCTTGGACACGCCGCTGTGCATGAGTGATGCCGCGCCCAATCAGTTCTATAACGGCGCGCACATGGTCAGGCTACAGGCCTCCAGGCTGATCCGTGGCACCGCGCGAAAGTTAGGCATTACCGGTCTTAAGAAGCTATGCTCGTTGGCCGAGGGGTTCGGCATGAACTGCGAGATAGGCACAGCTGGTAACTCTTACTTGAACGCCGCCAATCTGCACGTCATCTTTTCGGTCGCCAACTGTGACTATTTCGAGCACTGGATGCCCATGGCGGCCCACCAGTTTGGATTCATAGATGACTTTGCACGAAATGTAAAAGGAGTAATCGAGGCACCCACGCTGCCCGGAATTGGCTACGATATTGACTGGGAATGGATCAGAGCGAATACTGTGGTAGTACTGGAGTAGCTGGACCTGGATGAACTTATGTTACAGAACATGACTGAGCACTCCAATAAGTTACGCTGGGTATACGATTCCGAGAACAATTCGGACCTTACGCAGCGCTACGAAGAGTGGGCGAGCGATTATGATCGCGACATCGTTGCGAAATATGGATATATAGGTCCGCGAGTAACAACGCAGCAGTTTGAGCGATACGTTCCAAAGACAGGCAAGGTCTTGGATGCAGGCGCTGGCACAGGTCTGGTTGGCCAGGAGCTTTACAGGCTGGGCTACCATGACATTGAGGGCATGGATATGTCGCCTGCGATGCTGGATGAGGCCCGCCGCAAGAACGTCTATGGCAAGCTGCACCAGATGGTTATGGGCGAGCCACTGGACTACCCGACCAATAACTTCGACGCGACCATCTGCGTCGGTGTATTGACCGTGGGACACGCAAATGCAGAGGCTCTAGAGGAGTTCGTGCGGGTGAC
>CAUZQF010000171.1:0-5622 GCA_963581905.1 Dehalococcoidia bacterium | reverse complement strand
TGCGAGACGCTGGCGGCATTGTGTACGGCGATGGCGCGAACTTGAACGCGCTGCTTGGCCGGGTGCGCATGGGCGACTTGGGCTTTGATGTAATGCATTCCAATCTGCACAAGACCTTTACTCAGCCTCATGGCGGCGGCGGTCCCGGTTCGGGGCCTGTCCTGGTAGGCCCCAGGCTGCTGCCATATCTGCCTGACCCCTGGGTAACGCGTCTGGGCGACGATACCTTCGCCTTCACCAAGCCTGAGAAGAGCATAGGTCGAATGGCTGCATTCCACGGCAACTTCGGCGCTCTGGTGCGGGCGTACGCCTACATAAGCACGCTGGGCAAGGACGGAATCGCGGCCATCAGTGACGACGCGGTGCTGAACGCCAATTACATTCAGAGCCAGCTCAAAGATGACTACGATCTGCCTTATGACCGGTTCTGCATGCACGAGGTGGTCCTCTCCGCCCGCACCATGAAGCGCGAACTCGGTGTTAGTGCGCTGGATGTGGCCAAGAGACTCATCGACTACGGTATTCATCCGCCGACCATGTACTTTCCTCTCATCGTGGAGGAGGCGCTAATGGTCGAGCCTACGGAGACCGAATCCAAGGAGACTCTTGACTATTTCATCGAGGTAATGAAAACTATAGCGCGGGAAGCCAAGGAAGAGCCAAGTCTGCTGTATGAGGCGCCCCACGATATGCCGAATACACGACTTGATGAGGCCCGAGCCGCCCGCCAACCCGACCTTCGTTGGAGACGACAGACTTAGAGTCCGTAAACCTCTGTAATCCTGGGAAGGCCGAATCTCGAGAATCTCAAATTAGGAGTAAGGCATGGTAGATGTTGGACAGCAAGCGCCGGATTTTACGCTTCCAGCGCAGGATTCTAGCCAGGTAACGCTTGGCGACTACAAGGGGAAGAAGAACGTCGTTCTCTCCTTCCACATATTCTCATTCACCGGTGGTTGAACGGACCAAGTCTCCTTGTTCCGCAGGGCAAACGCTCTGTTCGAGGAGAAAGATACCCAGGTACTGGGTATAAGCAACGACTCAAGGCCAACTCAGTCGGCCTATTCGACCTCTCTGGGTAATATTCCTTACCCAATTCTTTCTGACTTCCACCCCAAGGGCCAGGTTACGACCGCCTACGGGATCTGGAATGACCAGCGTGGTGCAGCCAGCAGGGCAGTGTTCGTGATAGACAAAGAGGGCGTTGTACGATTCAAGCGGGATTACGACAGTGCAGCCGATCTCGATCCCAAGGACATATTGGCGGAGATAGATAAGCTGTAGAGATTCCCAAGGAATCATGAAGTATTGAGGGCCGGCTGGACAGCATTACAGACCGGCCCTCTCTCTTTACTGAAATTTGATAAAGCCGCCCCGGTGGGTTTGGAGTTAATAATATATGGTGGAGACTAAGGCATCACACAGCGTATTTCGTGTGGGCGATAACGTTCTGATACAGGACAAAAGAGGTAGGCATTACCTGATAACGCTGGCTGAATCCAAGAAATTCGAGTCGCATATCGGAGCCTTCCCGCACGAAGACCTGATTGGTCAGGAAGACGGATCGTGGGTGACCACAAATCGCGGACACGTTCTGCTGGCAGTGAAGCCCACCATGGCGGACTACATTCTGGAGATGCCTCGCATTGCCACGGTTAACTATCCCAAAGACGTTGGGGCCATCCTGGTGTACGGTGACGTTTTCCCTGGCGCACGAGTGCTGGAGGCCGGTTGCGGCTCTGGGGCGATGACGATGAACCTACTGCGAGCTGTCGGTGATTCGGGAAAAATCTACTCTTACGACATTCGAGAAGACATGTTGAATCGGGCTTGCAAGAACGTCGAATCGATGATGGGCGACGTCCAGAACGTGGAATTCAAGGTAGGTGATGTCTACGAAGGAATCGAGGAAAACGACCTCGATCGTATAATATTGGACCTTCCTGAACCCTGGCAGGTGGTGCCGCACGCATCTGAAAAGCTGGTTCGTGGAGGCATGCTGGTCAGCTTTCTACCCACTGTGCTTCAGATTCATGAGCTGACGCTGGCTCTGCGGGCACAGCGGACCTTCGAAATGATAGAGACCTTTGAAATCATGATGAGGCCATGGTCGGTGAGCGGTCGCAGCGTTAGGCCATCTCACAGGATGGTCGGACACACCGGATTCATCACTACTGCGCGGAAGTGTGGTCCTCGTCCCATCTCCAACACGCCTGATGATAAGCCATCGGAGGCCGAGAAGACCGATTAGGTTGGGGCGTCGCCTTCTTCAGTCCACAGCGAATCCAAGGTGAAGCTAGTCCGCGGGTATGTAGACTCGGTTACTGACATGTGGTGGTCTGCCTTTAGCGGCGGCGGCAAAACGGTAGCGTCGAGATCGTGAGGAAAAATATCCTCCGATGCTACGCCTGAAAGTCCCTTGGATTGGACCAGGACTTTGAAGTTTCCGAATCCTTCCGAGTCAGACAGTTCTCGCATGGCCCTCAAGTTGGCTGTCCTCTCCCGCAGGGAAAGCCCTTGCCCTCGTAGGCCCTCCATCATGGAGTCGAGACCGAGGCTTTGCAGGTATGCACCTTGAGTGCCGAAATTTAGAGCGCTGAGCCCCGCTGATTCACCTTCCCCCATCAGGAGAGAGAAGTCCACGTGGGCGGTTAGGTCCTGCCTGCCTATTCGCTGGTAAGGGCTTGAGCCGTCCACGTGCCTGTAATAGGTCTGTAGCGTACCCCATGTCCTTGTCGGAGAATACAATTCCTCGGCCAAGTAGCCGTAGTCGATTGTAATTACGAAGCCACGGCTTAGCGCGGACGCTAGACCGCTGATCCAGGGCCTGATGCGAAGATTTACTTCGCCCTCATAGCCATCCGGCCAACCCCAATTCAACCCGGATAGACGTCTTTCCAAGCCCGGCGTTGATGGCTCTCCTGCAACCTCTACTAACTTGCCATCACTATTAGCCGAGACGTATATCTCCCGAATGCGGCCCTTTTCTATGCGGAACCGGTGCACGGGAAAAGCATCTGGCAACTCGTTGGAAAATATGCACCCGGTGATACCTGTGAGCGGAACGGCCTCAGTAAGTACCCGCTGTCCGACGCCTAGTCCCTCCGCGAGAGAATACCTGTCTAGCGTAAGGTATCTGATTGCGTTCTGGAATTCCGAAGGGAAATTGGTGGCGTAGGTTGACACATCTCTAGTGAGTATGCCGGCCCCCGCCCCTAGCTCGACGGCGTAGAAGGGATTGGGCTGGCCAAGAAGCTCCCACATTCGAAGAAGTTGGTTGGCCATGCATGCGCCAAAGGCTGGGTGGGTTGCGGGAGCTGTGTAGAAATCCCCTGATTCTCCAAAAGGATCGGACGACGAGTAGTATCCGCCATCAGGGTGGTACAGAGCGAGGCGCATGAACTCCTCAAAGGTGATGCGCCCTTTGGTGGCGATTCTCTGTCTGATTTCCTGCTCAGGACCGCTCATTCGTATCGTCTAACCTAAATAAAAAGGAGGCATCCTTGCAGATGCCTCCTCAATGTTCATAAATTGATTGGATTTACGTAGTCGACTTTGCCTGCTTGGCTCGCCGACTTTGCGGGTTCTCTCGATCCCAACCGGAACCCTGGATCGAGTTCTTAAACTCGGATCGCTCGCCACAGATCTTGCACACACCGATGCTGATCGGGCCATTAGGGCTCGCAATCTTCCAGTAGTGCTGGCACTCTGATAATGCCGGTTCTTCGTCTACTATTTCCTCAGTCACAGTCGAATCCTTCCCTACTCACCCCCCCCGGGTGTCTAGAGTTTGATCAGTTTTTAGCGATCTTCCATGGGTATGTATGGGACATCCATCTCCCCGATATATTGCAGCCGGGGCCTCAGTAGGATGTTGTTATCAAACTGCTCGATCACCTGGACGGTCCATCCTGGAATGCGTCCCATGGCGAATATGGATATGAACAGGTCGTCCGGAATTCCCAAGAGATAGTAAATTGCGCCAGAAAAGAAGTCGACGTTCTGGCAGATGCCGCGCCGGGAATATGGCTCCATCGATCGGGTCACTGACTCTAGAATGGAGAACCACTTCGGCTGGCCTTTGCGCTCGCCCAACTCCTTAGCGTCATCCTTCAAGTGGAATGAACGGGGGTCGGTTGCGCGGTAGACACGGTGCCCGAAGCCCATGACGCGTCCGCCGTTGCCTAGCAGGTCCTTGACATACTGCTCTGCATTCGCCTCTTCGCCAATATCCAAGGCCATCTTCATGACCTCTTCAGCCGCTCCACCATGTGAAGGGCCTTTAAGCACGCCAACGCCTGTGGTGACGGCGCAATGTAGATCGGCCTGCGTTGAAGCAGCCACGCGCGCACCAAATGACGATGCGTTAATGCCATGCTCTGCGTGCAGAATGAAGTCTTTGTCGATCAGACGAGAATCGCGTGGATCAGGCTCTTCCCCGAAAAGCATGTACAGGAAGTTAGCGGCTGCGTTGAGCGTAGTGCTCGGCGCTACCGGATCCTTGCCATCACGAATGCGGGCATGGGCAGCAACAATTGTTGGAGCCATTGCCGTCAGCCGAATGCCCTTGCGTAGCGTCGCCTCTGTGGAATTGTCTTCTGTATCGGGATCAAATGCTGAAAGTGCGGATATAGCAGTTCGAAGCACGTCCATGGGGTGAGAGGCTTTAACAATCTCTATGAGAGAAAGAATGTCCTCTGGAATCGCCCTAGTGGCAATCAATTCAGCGTTGAAAGCATCCAACTGTGGCTGCGTAGGAAGCTCGCTGTACATGAGGAGGTAAATTGTCTCCTCAAAGGTAGAATGCTGCGCCAAATCATCGATGTTGATGCCCCTGTAGAGGAGCTTTCCGATTTTACCATCGATGAAGCTGGACTTGGTTCTATCAATGTATACATCTCGAAGGCCTCTTTTAATCTCGACCTTCTGCTCGGACATCATACCAAATCCTCCAGGGTAAATATTTTAAATGACAATTAGTAAATTTGCCCTTTCGGTGGGTGCCAACGCCTCCGAGGGCAACGTAATTCTAGCATTCAGCATAAATAGTGTCAAGAAACGTCCTGGTACCCTCTATTAGGCTTAAAGCAGTCTACGTCCACTTGAAACCCTAGAAACACTTCGTGTGCTGATGTCATTTATACGAACATCAAAACCTAGCATCGCCCGGCCACGGAACTGAGGGCTGTGCTACGATGATAGTAGTGATTGTATTCACAATGTTATTGACGAAATATTAGGGGAATAATAGAATAGCGACAACTGGCGACCCCCTGTTTCGAGTAGCCAGCGAGGCGGCAAGCTTAGGAAGGTGTATGGATTCATTTGATGTCCCTGAAGTAGTGGTCCTCCGGCTCCCTCTCTATGTCAGGGCACTTAGCCAGCTAAGAGACGGCGGGACCGACGTTGTCAGTTCACAGCAACTTGGCAGTCTTTTGCAGATGACTCCTGCTCAGATAAGAAAAGACCTTAGTTATTTCGGTAGGTTTGGCAAACAAGGACGGGGCTATAACGTCCGTTTCCTGCTGCAAGAGCTTCGCGAGATACTGGGATTGGACCGCGAATGGAACGCATGCATTATTGGCGTAGGCCGGCTTGGCCACGCGATAATCAATTACCCGG
>CAUZQF010000170.1:0-5650 GCA_963581905.1 Dehalococcoidia bacterium | reverse complement strand
GGCTGGACTTCATGGTCCAGTTTGGCTCAGGGGCTGATATCAATCCTGATGCCCTGTTCATGCACGTCGACTTCGATGAGGACGCGATCGCCCATACCAAGACTAGGCTGGAGGCGATGGGAAAGACCAGCGGCGCTCAGGTTGGGGACCCCTTGGACGCAGTGCAACGCCTGACGGGTGCCGTGCGCTCGGCGTCAAACGACTGGCGGAACGAGGTTCGCGAGGCCGTGGCCCATAGGCCAGTTCAGTGGCGAGAGATTGAGCATGCCCAGGGCGAGCCGTTGCACGCGGTGGAGATCGGACGGGCTGTGCAGGCCTTTCTTGATGGCGGGGCTGACTCTATCTACGTGTCGGACGGCGGCGAGGTGGGTCAATGGGCCCAGGCATGCCTATCGACATCACGCCGCGTTATCAACGGGCCATCTGGCTCCATAGGCAGTTCCATTCCCATGGCCATAGGCGCCAGGGCGGCCAATCCAGATTCCAGGATTGTGACCATGCTCGGTGACGGCACATTTGGCTTTCATCCTGCTGAGTTCGACACGGCGGTGCGAAATAACCTGCCATTTATCGCTGTAATTGGCAACGATTCCGCATGGAACGCCGAGTACCAGATACAGGTGCGGGACTACGGTGAGGATAGGCTGATCGGCTGCGAGCTATTGCCTTCTACCCGATACGACGAGGTAGCGAAGGCATTGGGTGGCTATGGAGAGCTGGTTACCGAGGCATCGGAGATTGGCCCTGCGCTTCAGCGGGCTCACGACTCCGGCCTGCCATCGTGCATCAACGTAATCATGGCCAGAAACGCTGCGCCAATTATCAGGAGAGGCTAGCCGGCGGGAAAGTACTGCTGACCTGTGCGCAGGCTGTTCAAGGCGATCTCTGCCGGTCTGAACAGGGGCTGAGGCAGGTCGTCTAGCGCGAACCAGCCGGACTCGCTGAAGGCTTTCTTCTCGGCGATGAAGGGCTCTTGGTCGCCTATGTTCCCGGCGAATTCCACGTCCACGTAGTGCCTGTTGTAAGCGATAACGTTGCTTATGCAGAGGAAACGAAGTCCTGTTACGGCCACACCCATCTCCTCAAGCGCTTCCCGTTGTGCGCATTCTTCCAGGGTCTCACCGAACTCCAGGTGGCCGCCTGCGAAGCCCCACAATGCCTCTCCGTGAGAGCCTTGGCGCTTGGCCAGAAAGACCCTGTCGTCTCTTACGAAGAGGACGCCTACGCCGACAAGGGGCCTGCTGTTTTGGGTCTGAGATGAAGATGAAGTCATGGGCGGCAGTATATCAGCAGGGATTCGCCGGACACGTCGCTATCTGGCACAGAAGCGATTTTGGTGGTAATCTGCGCCTAATTTAGAAGCGCCAAGGCCATACGCCTACATATGCCATGAAGCCAGACATACGAACGGCAAATCTAGCCTTGCTGTCATGTCCTTTTTGCCTTGATCACTCGCAAATGCCTACAATTCAAAAAAAGGAGGAATGATGAATATTGGAGTATCGACCCCACTGCCGGCGCATACAGTGGACCCTGCGTTTACAGCAAAAAAAGCCGAGGAGCTTGGCTTCGAATCTATCTGGTACGCCGAGCACCCTGTCCTGCCGGTCCACTCCGAAAGCCGATTCCCCGGCTCGGAAGATGGAGTGATTCCAGAGACCTATCAGCACTTCACTGACCCGTTTATTGCACTCTCCAGGGCTTCCGCCGTCACCAGCACCATCAAGCTGGCCACAGGCATCACGCTGATAACCGAGAGGAATCCGCTGGTGCTGGCCAAGACTATCTCCGCGCTGGACCTGTACAGTGGCGGACGTTTTGTGTTCGGCATCGGCACTGGCTGGCACCGCGAGGAGACGACGCTCATGGGCGGCGACTTCGACCATCGCTGGGGACAGGCTCGTGAGGCCGTGCTGGCGCTGAAGGAGCTTTGGACCAAAGACGAGGCTGAGTTCCATGGGAAGTATTACGACTTCCCTCCTGTACACATGTATCCCAAGCCCGCGCAGAAGCCCCATCCGCCTGTTTTGCTAGGCGGAATGGCCAAGAATGTGCTGCGTCGTGTGGCACGTTGGGCTGATGGCTGGATGCCAAATCGGATCACTCCGGATGAGATTCGAGAGAGCAGAGCCATGCTGGATACGCTGGCCGCAGAGTACGAACGAGACGCCTCTGCACTGACTATTAGTGTCTATGGTCAATTGCCGGATCTCGACCTCATAAAGGCCTATCACGAGGCTGGAGCGAATCGGGTTATCGTCAGGCCAAATCCTGCCAATACAGAGCGCGAAATGGGCGACGAATTGGAACGTTTAGCCGGTCTTTCTGGACTCTAGGCTTTGCGATATGTGGTTTCTCAAGTAGTAAAATGGGCCGAATATGATCGGGTAACAGAGGGATAGCTGGCGCAGACTTATTGGGTTTCAGCGGTCCGGGCACAGCTGTCTATGCTACGAGTAAGTAGCCATAAGATAAGGCATAAGGGCACTTAGTTTGATTAAAACTGGGTGCCCTTGTCTTTGTTATAGAGGAAGACTTTAGAAGGCGGTAACGAAGATTAACTGTTCTTTGGTTGTTACCAAAGTCGTCGTCTATTCGGCAAAAGCGTTGCAACTGTTTAGCCGCTCATAAGGTGATTGGGGAGAGGTTGTGTTGACAAGAGTGCTGCAAACAAGCGCTTAATTGAAACGGGAATAATCAGGGAAAAGAAACACCTTTAGCTTCGTAAGCAAGACGGTTAACATTATACAAGTCTAAGAAAAAACGGAGAAATAAGCGTTGCCTAAATTTGAACTTATTACCAAGGATGAGGCTAGATCAAAGTCCAGGTTCGGGGGAAGAAGCGGACAGATTTTGGCTATGTATACGTTCTTCATAGAGCAGTTGGAGGATGGCAAAGCAGGACGACTTAAGGCCAGCGAAGGCGAGACTATACAGGCGGTGAGAAGAAGGCTGGGGAAAGCCGCCAAGATGGCAGACAAAGAGCTCATAATTAGACGTGTTCACGACGAAATTTACTTCTGGGTGGGCTCGGAAGAGAGTGCGAGTCAATCGAAACGTAAGCCGCCCAAGAAGGTAGTCAAAACGCCCGCCAACCTTGCACCTGTATTATCCGATAATATCGTTACCTTACACGACAGGTAACGATGTTTAAAGCGTGTCTTCTGATGGGTCTGAATTGATAATTTATTGATGTATATTATGTCGACTACATTACATTTGGATTGACTATCACTTGTACGTGTATTTCCATTTTAAGGCGATTTTAAAATAAAATGTAATTGATACTTAATTGGACTTGAGTTGTTAGTGAAATGACGTTTTATTATCAGATAAAGTCGTCACCTAGATGGATATTAATGTGAATAGCAATGGTGGATTAAGTGAAAATGAATGGGCTCCTGCCCTACCCTATCTAGAAGCTGAACATTACCTCTCATGTAGCGTCAGCTAAGTAACATAGGGGCAACAACTGGGCAGTAATTGGCTGTAGAATCTTCGTTTGTGCAGGTATATCTAAATATTTAATAAGCGTTTCATAATCAAGTAAATAATCTAATATTGGATAAAATTTTAGCAATACCTATTTGTTAAAGTGCTTGTAATTAGTTTTTTAATTAAACATTGATTAGTTGTTGAACAGTTTATTAATTAATAAGGAAACCTATGCGCTAACGCAGAAAAGACCTCTCACTTCGAGAGGCCTTTTCGATTATTCATGGTAACTTTCAGGGTCGTTTCGCGGGCGATTCACGGCGTATTTAAAAGTGCTTTTGCTTGCAAAATGGGCTCCGAATACTGGCCGTGTTTTGATAACTATTTATGAAAACTTACGAAAATTCGGGAATCACGTATTTGCCGAAAAGTTCTATCGATTCCATGACCTTTTCATGGGGAATAGTCTCCGTCTGCATCATGATCATCATCTGGTCAATTCCAGTAGCCTCGTGCTTTTTGAGCGCTTCGATACAGCTATCAGGATTGCCTGCTATGACCACCGCCCTTTCGCACAGAGTCTCTGCGTCCAGCTCGTCCCAGATCTTGTTGGCGATGGCCGCGCCTCCGGAGTAGTCCAGAATATTCTCTTTGGCTTCAGTCTCTCCCTCCAGCGCAACGTAGCGTGAGAAGTTCGCCTGAAGGTGATCGGGGACGCCGCCCCAACGTTCGAGGAGCTGGGCGTAGATGTCCTTCTGACCTTGAACGTAGGGCCTATCAGGGCCGAAGAAGTTTTTCAGCGACTCTGCTCCCAGTCGTTTCGCCTCTGCATCGTCCTGTAGGCAGATGCCGAGAGTCGAGCTAGCCCAGTTGTCGTTGATGAAAGCGCCGACAGGATTGGCATGCTTCACGCGCTCTTTGTAGGCCTTTACGTAGGGCTCCAGCGACGATGGCGCACTGGAGCCGAAGGCCAGCACTCCGATGCCTTTGTCGGCGGCGATGTCGTAAGTCGCAGGCTGGAGCGCCGCCACCCACATGGGCGGATGGGGATTCTGGTATGGTTTTGGCAAAATCTGCCTCTCAGGGACCTGCCAGAACTTGCCCTCGTAAGAGAACTTATCCGAGCCCCAGATCTTCGGAATCATCGCCAGGGACTCCTCCCACATCTCCCGGCTATCCCGAGGGTCTATGCCCATGCCCGTAAGCTCATATGGCGCGGAGCGGCCCGTTCCGAAGTCGACTCGGCCCTCAGATAGGTGATCGAGCATTGCGACGCGCTCCGCCACTCGGTTGGGGTGGTGGTATGGCAGGATCACAACGCCGAGACCCAGGCGAATCCTCTTGGTTCTCTGGCTGAGTGCGGCGAAAATGAGGTCCGGGCAAGGCGACGCCGAAAAGCCCGTCAGAAAGTGATGTTCCACGAACCACAGGTAGTCGAAGCCCACCTCGTCCGCCAAAATGCACTGCTCCATAGTCTCCTGAAGCACCAGGTGGTCATCTAGGGAAGGACGCTGCATCTCGTACTGTAATGCCAGTTTCACTGTGACACCTCTTTCGAATTGGTCGATTCGGTTGATTTCAGTCGCCTCAGTCGGGTGATTGGCGGTATTCTACATGCCGCTTTACGACTCAACAACAACTAGGCGCTTAGGCTGACTTGGGGTCTGGAAAATAATCTTTCAGACACCCAAAAAAGCCTGGACACTTTCTTAGATGAGTCTTATAAAGATATATACGTATCGTGATAGTCAGGCATCTAGTTAGCTTGCTATCAATTCGGCCTCAGCGTGCTGAAAGACTGGTTAACAGGAGAGAGATTATATTGTGATTGTAGCTGTATTAGGTGAAAAAGGCGGTACAGGAAAGACAACATTTTCGACCAACTTGGCGGGCATGAGGTCGGCTACAGGTCGGGATGTGCTGGTGGTGGATGCGGACCGTCAGGGTAGCGCCAGCTACTGGGCAGAGGCTCGCGAAGAAAAGGGACTGACCTCCGTTAGCTGTGTCCAGAAGTTCGGCGACGGACTGGCCAGAGCGATCAAAGATATGTCTCGCAGGTATGACGATGTGATTATCGATATAGCCTCGGGCGACAGCAGAGAGATCGAAGGCGCACTGCGGGTGGCCGACAAGGTAATCATACCCGTGCAGCCCTCGGGCATCGATCTGTGGACTCTGGGCCTGCTTGACGACCGGATTAGTCAGGCCAGGCAGG
>CAUZQF010000169.1:0-5660 GCA_963581905.1 Dehalococcoidia bacterium | reverse complement strand
CGCTTCGAACGACGTTAAGAAGGCCTCTGGCGTCGCTCTACTTGTGCAGCGATCTAGTTAAGCGTAACGGTCTCGTTGTTCGCCTCAATGACGAGCTCTGCTTCGCCCAGGCCAATTATGCCAGAGAGAGATGGAGGTGCTGTCTTGAGAGCCCGACGCCAAAGCCAGGCTGCTTGTGACCTCACCGTTGAGCGCAGAGGCTAAAATTCGAAGACTTGGCTCCCGGCAATCTCGGCTACAACGTTCCCATTTGAAGTGAGAAATCCGTTCCTGCCGCCGGGTGTCAGTTCGCCCTGCAAATAGATATGACCGTCGCTGGTAGCTAGCTCGAAAGCGCCCTTGCTTTGCTTCGCACTTACCGTGCCATTCATCGCCTCGAAAGAGACCCTGCCTGCCATATTGAAAATGTTGATATCTCCGTCCGCAGAGTCGCCTTCAAAAGCGCCTTTTGCGTCGTCCAGCGAAATGCTCCCGCCTGAAGTTACCAGTTTGCCGGACGCACGCATGCCTTCTATTGCGATGTCTCCCCTGCCGGTGGCAATGTCTACGAATGTGTCTCCAGGGGCAGTTATCGTGATGTTCGCAGCAGGCCTATTAACCTTCGAAAGGTTTCTCAGTCCGGGCAACTGCTTGGCAGACACGGTGACCGTATCACCATCGTGAGTCACCTCATATGTCAGCAGGTCGGCCTTTTGGAAAGAGGTCTGAACAACGATCACGCCGGGTGGCCTGCGATTACATCGATGTTTCCGCCGTCGCTAAGTACAGTGAGCTTGGAGGAGCGGCCTACGCTGAATGTATCTTCCTGAACTGCGCCTTGAACCACGTTGGGAGCACATGCCGCTATTGCAAATGTCAGCAATAACAGTCCGGCCATATAAGCGCGACAGCTTATTCCCGCAGCAATTATACGTTCTGCACCCGCCTCCCAAGTTTTGGTCCACACACGCTGCATCTCAGGCTCCTTCAACCAAACGAACCATTAACCGCCACAGTCACATCATTCAGGTTCTACTTATATAAACCATAACGTATATTGGTAGTGTTAACTGTTAGAAAAGCGTGCCATTTGTGTTTGCGTGACGATTGACGTCTGTTTGAGCACCGATTTTCGGTAGTTGAATCGGATTTCGATGAGGTTAAATCTTTTAGCAGACTGTTGTAATCTAACCCTGTAGTGCAGCCGTTGCGGATGATATCCAATCGAATCTGAGGGCATGCCCTTTGTGATGGGAATAGCCCTCAAAAATGGTGCGATTGACTCTTGTAGTTCTAGGTTTATTCAAGAGTGTAAGGGTGATGCACGAAAGCGCAGCGAAGCGACAAGTAAGATTCTCGGAGGCTGGGGATGCAGGAAGCAAAAGAACTGACAGTATATGAAGAGGTAAACGTATTTTTCGACCGGGCTGCCGACCGGCTTGGCCTGGAGGATGGCGTGAGGGAGATGCTGCGTCGGCCGTGGCGCGAGCTTCAGGTTTCGGTGCCTATCAGGACCGACAACGGCGATATCAAGGTCTACACGGGCTTTAGGGTGCAGCACAACGGCGCCCGCGGCCCATACAAAGGCGGCGTTCGCTATCACCCCATGGCAGACCTGGAGGAGATCAGGGCCCTGGCGTCGTTGATGACCTGGAAAAGCGCCCTGGTGGATATACCTTTTGGTGGAGCCAAGGGTGGAGTCCAATGCGACCCGCGGACTATGAGCGTGGTGGAGCTGAATCGGCTCACTCGACGATACACCCTACAAATAGAACATCTTCTTGGGGTCAATCGGGACATTCCTGCGCCGGACCTGGGAACTAATGCTCAGACGATGGCCTGGATGATGGACGCCTACGGTCAGGTCCACGGTTACACTCCAGGTGTAGTCACAGGCAAACCTGTAGAGCTGGGTGGCTCGGTTGGTCGGGACTCGGCTACAGGCAGAGGCGCGGTCTTCGTAATTCGAGAGTCAGCTAAGGACTTAGGCATATCACCCTTAGGTGCGCGAATTGTCGTCCAGGGCTTCGGACAGGTCGGTTCGTGGACCGTTAAGCTCCTGGGGGAAATGGGTTGCAACGTTATCGGTGTTAGCGACGTGGATGGGGCGATACACAATCCAAAAGGCATCGATGTTGAGGCCCTGATGAAGCACAAACAAACCACTGGCTCCGTTGTCAACTTTCCAGGTGGCGACAGCATTACGAACAGTGAGTTACTGGAGTTGGAATGCGAGTTTTTGGTTCCGGCTGCCATAGACAAGGTCATCCACCGCGAAAACGCGCCTAGAATTAAGGCCAAGGTGGTTGTGGAAGCTGCTAACCATCCTCTCACTCCCGAGGCGGACGAAATTTTGACCCAGGCTGGCGTAACCGTAATTCCAGACATCCTGGTGAACGCTGGTGGCGTCATTGTCTCTTATTTTGAGTGGACGCAGAACTTCTATCAGCACCAGTGGGACATGGAGCGCGTGAACAACGAACTCAACCAGATCATGACGCGAGCGTATATCGCTGTGAAGACGAAGGCCGATGAGGAACGTATTACGCTCAGGGAGGCCGCTTTCCTGATTGGAGTAGCACGAGTCGCCAAAGTCTCAAGAATTCGTGGGTTCATTTAAGAACTTTTCGTTTGCCGTCTTGACCCCAAACCTCCAAAAGGCGTAGCCTTGGCCTAAATTTGACCATCAGGTCAACATACGCCAAGGGAGTAAATAAATGGAGTTCGGGTCTTTCGTTGAGTTTCATCGCCGCGAGGGCAGCACCTTTGCTGATGCGTTTGAAGAGTCGTTTGAGCATATAGACATGGCAGAGGATCTGGGCCTGGATGGCGTGTGGCTGTCTGAGGGCCATTTCAATCCTGACAGGACAGTTCTGTCGTCGCCTCATTCGATTGCCGCCGCCATCGCTGCCCGTACCAAACGGCTCAAGATTGGTACGGCCGTAAGTATTCTCCCGCTGGGCAATCCTCTTCGGATGGCGGAGGAGACGGCCACCATTGATCAGATTAGCCAGGGAAGATTCGAGTTTGGCGTAGGTCGCAGCGGACTGCCGGGTTCCTATGAAGGCTACGGAATGTCCTACGCTGAGAGCCGCGAGAGGTTCTTCGAGTATCTCGAAATCATCATGAAGGCCTGGACAACGGAGCGATTCTCCCACCAGGGCAAGTACTTCTCCTACGACGACGTTTGCCTGGTACCCAAGCCATTCCAGTCGCCTCATCCAACGGTGCGAATTGCCGCCACGACTTGGGAGACGTTCCCTATAATCGCCAATATGGGATTCCCCATATTCATCGGCGTTCGTACTCTTAGTCTTGACGTAGTCGCCGACCAGATTGCTGAATATGCTTCAGCCTGGAAAGAGGCTGGGCATCCCACTCCTGTGGATGTTTCGCTAAGGCTTCCCGTATACGTAGCCGACACCAAAGAGGAGGCATACGCCGAGGCTGAGGTCAGCTTCATGAGGCAGTTCGCGCGGCTGAGCAGTGCGCTAACCGCCTCCGCAAGCAGCGAGGGCTCCAAAGTCTCCGAGGGTCGTTCCGAGCGCGGAAGCCAGCTTGCCGAACTCACGTGGGAAAGCATCATAGGCAACAAGGTCCTGGTGGGTACGCCAGATATGGTGATCGAGCAGGTCCAGAACCTGAAAGACAGACTTCAGTTGAGCGGAGTTGTTGCAGAGCTGAACGCCGGCGAGAGGATTCCCCGAGACAAGATTGCGAAGTCGCTGCGATTGTACTGTGAGAAGGTTGCGCCGGCGTTTTCTTAGTGGTATTTTCCTAACCCGATGTGGCCACCCCATCATGACCAGCAGAGTAGGTGAAATCAACACGCTGCCAGTAGCCGTCACCTATGCATACACTCCTCAGGAGGCAGCGGATAAGGTCAGGGCCCTGGGTGTGACCAAGGCCAAAGGCAACAGCCTGACCATATTCGTCTTGAGCGTGCTGGCTGGAGCCTTCATCGGCCTCGGAGCCATGTTCTTTATCGTAGTGATGACAGGCGCCTCTTCCGGCTTGGGTATGAGCTGACTGCTGGGAGGGCTGGCCTTTAGCCTGGGCCTGATACTTGTTGTGGTAGCAGGTGCAGAGCTGTTCACAGGGAACAACCTCGTTTCTATGGCTTGGGCTTCCAGGCTGATAACTTTCCCTGAACTGCTCCGCAACTGGGTGATAGTCTACGTCGGCAATGTAGTGGGAAGTATTGGCACTGTGATCCTGGTGCTGGTTGTGCGGGTGGACGAGTTGGGAGGCGGAGCCGTCGGTCTGACAATCGAATCCATTGGGGAAAGCAAAGTGAGCCTGGACCCTTTGCAAGCGCTGGCTCTGGGAGTTTTGTGTAATGCTCTCGTGTGCCTGACGGTCTGGCTAACGCTGGGTGGCAGGACAGTTACCGATAAAATACTGGCCGTGATTTTTCCCGTAACGGCGTTTGTGGTCATTGGTTTCGAGCACTCCATAGCCAACTGGTTCTTTCTGCCCTACGCCATTTTGCTGGACGGTTTCCAGTCGGGTTCTCTGATCAGCGGGGCAGCGGTGAATCTTGTGGCCGTTACTGTAGGCAATATTGTGGGCGGAACGCTGCTAGTGGCGGGAATTTACTGGGTAGCATATCTTCGTAAAGATGGGCCAGAAGAGGCTCAGCCTTCTCAATAATGCAGAAAGCCATGTAAGAGTGTACAGAGCCATATATGCCTGTGTTGTGGCGTGCAGCGGGCACTGGTGCAGAATGCTATAATTCAGTTCGTAGCATTAGATTTACATGGAATTGAAAAAAGGTCACTTAGACCTTAGTGATTATATTGGCAGATGCGAACGTAGCCGTTCTGATTGACTTTGAAAACGTAGGACTTGATGCCATCCAGTTCCTTTTGGACCAACTTTCCGATGTTGGTCGTATTATTATCAAGAGGGCTTATGGGGACTGGTCGGTTCAGAGAAACAAGCAGGAGCAACTCATAGAGCAAGGGATTGAGGCCATCCATCAGTACAGGTCCAATCGCTCTGGCAAGAACTCTAGTGACATTCGATTGGCCATTGAGGCCATCGATCTGTTCCACACCTCTCCTATCGATACCTTTGTCATTGTTTCCTCTGACAGCGACTTTGTCCCTCTAGTGGGCAAGTTGCGGTCCTCCGGCAAGACTGTTATCGGTTCAGGTAGAAGAGAGGCCACCTCCTCTACATTAGTGAGAAGTTGCGACCGATATATATTCTTGGATGATGCAAAGAAACGAACTCCCGTTGCAGCACAACCGGTGCGAAGGCCGCGCCGTAGAACTACAACTGAGGGCGACGCCAATTCCGGCGACGGTAACTCCGGAGATGGCGTTGCGCTGGCCCTTCGCGCATACGAAGCGTCCATTAACGACCAGGGTTACGTTGCTGGCTCAAAGCTGTACCAGACGATGCGCCGCATAGATCCTGGATTTGACTACAGGGTTATGGGCTTCCGAACTTTCACCCAGTTCCTGGAGTCCATCAGTGAAGTTGAGATCAATCGCCCCCAAAACGGCGGCGATGTGCAGGTGACGACCAAGCAGGGCCGGGACCAGGCCAGCGCATCAGTATCTTCATCAACAGCGCAGCCATCAACACAGGACCAGCGCGGTGGTATGCGTCGAGGAAGGCCACAGAGGCCGTTCCAAAGGCAAGAGCCTGCTCCAAGTCCAGACCAGCAGCCG
>CAUZQF010000168.1:0-5665 GCA_963581905.1 Dehalococcoidia bacterium | reverse complement strand
CTTTTCCGCGACAGGAAGCGTAGGCACAGCCAACGACATCGATGTCTACATCTTGGATCAGCCCGTTGATGACGATGGCGACTTCATAGGCCCCACCAAGATTGTCGGAGGAAGCTCGGAAGCAAATATAGGGACCACTGGAGACGCCGTAGAGATAGTAGAATTCTTCAATCCCATAGACCCTGGCACAACCACTTTCAACATCATGGTTGTGCATTCCAGGTCCAAACAGACCGCCGATCCCAATGACACCACTCTGATAGGGCCAGCTCCAGGTCTGTTCAAGTACGTCACGTTCCTGGGCCCTCTAGCGATCGACGAGCACAATCAGGACACGGGCTCGATTTTCGGGCAGGCCGCTGCAAATGGCGCACTGTCTGTAGGCGCCGCCGACTACCGCACGCCCGGAATTGCTGAAGATTTCTCGTCTTCAGGCCCCGTGAAAATTCTCTTCGATGTAACCGGTACTCGTCTCGAAACGCCGCTGGCTCGTCAGAAGCCAGACCTGGTCGGCCCCGATGGCGTGAACATACCCGATACCACTCTTGTTGGGGTACCAGACCCGATTGACGGCCTCCCTAACTACTTCGGCACTTCGGCCGCAGCGGCTCACGTCGCGGGAGTTGCAGCCCTAATCAAAGAGGCATCCCCATCAATCTCGCCAGAGGCGCTTCTAGAGGCCATGAGATCTTCGGCCACGGACATGCTTCCCGAAGGCTTTGACGACGATTCCGGCCACGGACTGGTCCAGGCGCACGCGGCGATTTCCTTATTGGTAGAGTTGCCAGTAATAGCGGACTTATCCATAACCAAGCAGGCGTCATTAGAAAACGCTGATGTCGTCGCCCCAGTGACCTTTGTCATCACGGTGAGCAACGACGGACTTGCCACCTCGACCAACATTCTAGTAGTGGACGATCTTCCGGATGAGCTGGCGTTTACAGACATAGCGCCAGGTCCCTTCCTGTGCGACGAAGTTGAAGAAGTCGTGAGCTGCGTCTTGCTGTCTCTGAGTGCCGGGCAGTCGGCAACAACGACTATTACGGCGATCGTGACGCAGGAAGGCACGATATCCAACACAGCCTCAGTGTCAGGAGACCAGACAGACCCTGATATTTCCAACAACTCGGCAGTAGTTCAGATAGAGGCCAGCGAGGTCCCGCTGCCAGACCTGACTCTGACGAAAACGGACCTCCAAGATCCCATAACGGTAGGCGGCCAAATCACCTACGTGATCTCTGTTGCCAACCAGGGCACAGGCGAAGCCACCGGCGTTAGCATGACGGACAGCCTACCAGAGCAGACGATCTTCGTATCAGCGTCGGTCACTCAGGGCACATGCAACGACGCAGAGGGCGTTGTCACCTGCCAACTGGGCCAACTCAATGTCGATCAGAGCGCGACCAGCACGATTGTCGTGATTACTGTATCAACAGGGGTCTTATCCAATACGGCGACTGCATCAAGCAATGAGACCGACCTGGACGACACAGACAACACCGACTCTGAAGATACGGCCGTGAACCCTACGCCGGAGCCGACTGTCGTGCCCACGGCCATAGTGATCGAGACTCCGGTCCCGACTCCTGTGCCAACTGCGATGCCGCCAACCCCAGTGCCTACCGCCACACCCGGCCCCGTAACGCCTCAGTCCATCGAGGCCAAAACAGTATAAGAAGCCGCGCTCATCCTTCAGCAGTTGCCGCCCGAAGAAGCCGCAGACCTGCTGGAAGAGGTAGATGTCGATCACGCCATCGAGATACTGCTGGCTGTCGATCGCGAATAGGCCGGTAACATTCTGGATAGCATGTCGCTGGAAAGGGTGATCGAAATGTCGCCGGAGAAATTCTTCCTGATACCGATGGACGTGCTGCTGGCCAACCTGCCTGGCGTTTCGGTTGAGATACTTGCTCGGGAGCTAGCCCCTCAGCCCGAAGGCAGCCTATCTGGGCCAACCTCACAGCAGGTATCCGACGTGCTCGTGGAGTACCTGGTGCCTCGGACAATTGCAGATGCGTGGGCCAAGATAATTGGAAGCCCAGCGCCACTGGACGTCGTCTTGGCCAAGTTCACCAGAGACCTCACGCTGGTCCGTGTGGTTGTGGAGGACTTCACGGAGCCGCCGCCGAACGCGCCTCCGCTGCCCCCGGAGGACATTCTGAATTCCATATTCACCATTGAGCTTCCGGACGCTGACGCTGATGATATCTAGGTAGCCCACGTCACACTCTACGTAGAAAGAGAGTGGTTTGAAGAAAACGAAATCCATCCATGGACAATACAATTAAATCGACTGGAAGAGGAGCAAGGCCAGTGGGTGCCCTACCCGGCCAAGAGGGTGCGGGAGGACAACGAACGCGTCTTCTACTCGGTTGGGCATACCGGGCTTCTCCCTGTTTGCGGTTACGGTACGCAAAGAGCTAAGGGAGCCGCAATTCAAGGTAACCAACCTCAACATCGAACCATCGACTCCAGTCGCCGGTGAGTCCATAATAGTTAAGGCCGACGTGACAAATCTTGGCTCAGAGCTAGCCATATTCCCGGCAACCCTCTGGATCGACAGCACTATTGAGGATAGCGAGGCCTTCCTCGTGCCTGCCGCTGGGACCTCTGAACTGGCATTCACTATCACCATGGCAGCTGGCAGCTATGAACTGAGGGTAGACCGCCTGTTTCAATAGCTAGAGGTAAGTCCCTTGCCCGCCCCGGTGGTCACGCCAACGCCGTCGCCAACACCGTCGGCGACACCAACGCCAATTGCCCTGGCAGTCGTAATAGTAGAATCAACACCGACGCCCTTCGTACCCACTCCCACGCCGTTGACCGAATTGACGGCAGGCGTTGCACCTCCTGAGGGCGGCGATGGTGGCGGACGAGGGCCAGTCTTCGTGGCACTGGCCGTTGTGGTTGGCGTGCTGGCAACGGCTTCCGAGGCTCAGGAACCGGAAATGCTTAAGGAGCTTAAAAATAAATGACTAAACTCTGGTGGATGTATGTCACCGCATTTGTTGTCGGGATCAGCATTACTGTTATTGGTATGATGCAGGGCGACGTAGCGCTAGTCAGCGTTGGCGTTGTAATAGGCATCGGCCTCTACTTCAGCCGAAACCGCCTCAACAATTGAATTTTAGATAACGGGCTGGTATATATTCCACTACCGCCGAATCATTTTTGTGTAATGTGTAATTCAGCCAACCCCACGTAGGAGACAGCTATGGACATCGGATTTGCACTTCCCAATCTCATGGACAGCGATGAGATGCGACTGTTCGCCCAGTCAGTCGAAAATCTTGGTTTTGAATCAGTCTGGGCAGCGGACCACATTATCCTTCCTATGGAGAAGACGGACCAGTACCCATATACGGAGGACGGTTCCTTCACTCGGCCATCTACCGCGCCGTTCCTGGAGACGCTGACCATGCTCAGCTTCCTGGCGGCTTGCACCGAGCGCGTTCGAGTCGGCAGCACTGTGGTCATAGTGCCTTACCGCAACCCCGTGCTTCAGGCCAAGATGTTCGCCTCTGTGGACGTGCTCTCCAAGGGCCGGGTAGTGTGCGGCGTGGGCGTGGGCTGGCTGGAGAAAGAGTTCCAGACTCTGGACGTGCCTTATGCCGACAGAGGGCCCATGACCGACGAGTGGCTGACCATATTCAAGGACCTCTGGACGTCCGAATTCCCGGAGCACAAAGGCAAGTTCTACCAGTACGACGCCGTGCAGTTCTACCCCAAACCCATTCAAAAGCCTCACATCCCCATCTGGGTCGGCGGCCACACACGACGCGCCATACGCAGGGTCGTAAAGTACGGCGACGCCTGGCATCCCACCCGCCAGACGCCGGAGTGGATGGAGTCACAGCTGCCTTACATGAGGGAGTTCGCAGGCGAATTCGGTCGCGACCCCAATGAGATTACCCTCTCACTAAAGCGTACGCTTCATTTCACGGATACCGGCGCGGATGAGGGCAACCAGGTACGCTCCACCGGCAGTATGATCGGGACCACCCAAGAGGTCATCGACGACATCAAGCGCTGCCAGGAGATCGGCATTACCCAGCTCACTTACGACTTCCGCACGCCGGACGTGCACGACTGCATTCGCACCATGCAGCACGTCGCCGAAAAGGTAGTCCCTGCGATCTAACCAGCGCATGCATAACCCGGAGAGGCTCTGCCTGTGTATTCAGCACATCAGATAGCGGCAAGCGTCCGTAGAAGGCTAATGCTATTGGCGGCCCTGACGCTTGCCGTATTGTTTTTGATGGGCTGCAATCAAACCGAAGCGCAGCCCCAGTCC
This sequence comes from Dehalococcoidia bacterium, assembly GCA_963581905.1. Classification (GTDB taxonomy): domain Bacteria; phylum Chloroflexota; class Dehalococcoidia; order Lucifugimonadales; family JADFKI01; genus Casp-Chloro-G4. Next base: position 1,371 of record CAUZQF010000168.1, on the reverse strand, counting down.
CAAGAGGCCTCTCCGATGGCAGCAGCCGATACCACGGCGACCGCCATGCCGTCAGCGACAGCCATTCTCAAAACGGCTGTGCCCCCAACCGCGACGCCAACGCTAGCGCCTGCCCCTACGACTAATAAGACATCAAGAGTCGCCAAGCTGAACGAGCCTGCTCCCGACTTCGAGCTTGAGCTATTCACCGGCGAGGAGATGCGACTGTCAGACCTCAAGGGCAAGGTTGTGGTGCTGAATTTCTGGGCGTCGTGGTGTCCACCATGCCGCAGAGAGATGCCCGGATTTGAGAAGACCTGGCGCGAATACGAGGAGCGAGGCGTCGTGTTCGTAGGCGTAGCTGTGCAGGACTACGAACCCGACTCTCGAGCATTCGCCGAGGAAGTAGGCATTACCTACCCCATCGGCATGGACAGGGACGGGCGCATCTTTGACAAGTACCGTCCGACGGCGATGCCAACGACGTTCATGATCAATCGAGATGGCATTGTTAGCAGGCACATCACCAACTACGCTAACGAGGCTATGCTGCGAATATTCCTCAAGGGCCAGCTAGACCAGTAGCGCGCAAGCACTGACATGCGCTCTACCAGATGGTCATGGAGTCGAGGAACAGCTGCCGCAACTCATCGGCACCCACAGGCCTAGGCGAGAGCTTCACGACTCTGTGCTGAGGCAGGGTTCCCTCTACCAGAGCGTCCACATCATCTGGCGTATAACCGATGGCGCTCAGCCCGTTGGGAACGTCGATCTGCTTGATAAGCTTCACTATGGCATCGGCAAGAATGTCTCCCGCATCCTCGGGGCCTGCTCCTGAAGTTTCCGCGCCCATGAGCCTCGCCGCATGGAGGTGGCGTTCAGGATTGGTAGGGCCGGTGAATCGGAAGACGGCAGGGGCATTCATGATTACCGACATGCCGTGCGGAACCAGAGGCTTGCCGGAGGGATATCCATCCGGTACGAAGCCGTGAACCATGCCGGAGACCGGGTAAGACATGCCATGAGGCAGGTGGCAGCCAGCATTCCCAAAGCCCACGCCCGCAAAGGTCGCCGCCAGCATCATCTGACTGCGAGCCTCGGTGTCATCAGTATTATGCACCGCCCGCACCATGTTGCTCGCGACCATCTCGATAGCCCTGGTCGACCATACATCGCTGATTGGGTTGGAACCCTGATAAGCAGGTCGCAGGCCTGGATTCTCAGGCGCATCGCGTTCGCCAAAGGGCAAGGCAGTGTATGACTCCAGCCCGTGACAGAGCACATCTAGACCGCTGCATACAACCACCATCTTGGGTAGAGTTGCGGCGTGATTGGGATCCACCAGGCCCATGTCAGGCCTCAAAGAGCGATGGGCTATGCCAGTCTTAGCGC
>CAUZQF010000167.1:0-5669 GCA_963581905.1 Dehalococcoidia bacterium | reverse complement strand
TCTGAGCTGTATCTGTGCCGCCTTCAGTTGCGAGTCAGCCAGCACCATTTCAGCCATGGCCAGCTCAATATCCAGCGCGTTCTCTCTAACCCTATCCTCTCCGTTCGTTGGCTCTTCGATTCTCTCCTGCGCAGCGTCCAGTGCTATCTGCGCCCGAGCTGCATCTTCTGGCCCAACGTTTAGGATTACCTCCTCCAGGTCCCCTTCCGCATTTTCCAGCGCTGCCTTGGCCAACCCGACCCTTGACGCCGCGTCCAAAAGTTCGCCCGGCTCGGGACCGTCAGCTATGTCATCAAAGTCATCGCGGGCGTCCAAGAACTTGTCCTGCGCGGCAATCAAGGCGTCCTGAGCGCCATCAATTGCCTTGGATGCGCCGTCCCGTACAGTTATCAATGTGTCATTTGCAGAGTCAAATAGATCGAACTCAGCGTCAAACTCTCGCTCTATACAGCGTTCGGACGAACCGAGAACCAGGTTGTCTGCACACGTCCCTCGGATCGATCGGTATCCGGGATACAGGTTGAGCCAGGCCCAGATAGTGAACTCCTTCCAACGGGTTACTGGATCTTCTTCCGGAGGATTGAACCCTGTGGCGTATACAGGATTCGTCCTATCGAAATTCTCGTCCAAGTCCAGACCCCAGGCTACAAACAGGTCCTTCGGGTCTTGCGGAATCTCAGACTCCGTCAGGTCAATCCCAAGCCAAAACTTGTAAAGGTCAAGGCGAGAGTCCAGGGCGTCATCGGCACCCTCTTGCGCGAAGCGGAGCTTGTTATCCCACTCCATATTCGAATCATCAAGAGTGCGCTGCGCCGCATCCAGACCAGTCTGTGCAAAGGTGAAGGCGTTGCGGCCGTCACGCACAATGGCGTCTGGGAATTGACCACTCTTCAGGTCGTCGAAATCTTCCTCCGCGTCGTCCAGTTCGATAAGCGCCTGGGCCACGGCGTTCTCAGCTGTTGAAAGCTGCAGTTCCTGAGGGTTCACCAGGTCATGGTATCGGTCCGCAGCGACATCTGCTGCGACGGCCGCCTTCGCTTTGGCGGCATGGGCTTGCAACACAAGTCCAGGGCTTGGCAGCCTCAATATGTTTAGGTTACTCTCAGCCAAGCTCACGGTCACACGAGCATCAGCCAGGCTTTTCTCCAGCCGCGCCATTCGCAATATATCAAAGGTAACCAGCACGTCGCCAGCCTTTACAGATGCGCCCTCAACAACATTTACGGTGCCCACAACCCCGGACGATTCAAACTTCATTGTGGCAACGTTAGGGAACACCAGCGCCCCGTCCACGGGGATCTCTTTAGCGAGATCGCCGGTCTTAACACTGGCTAGCTGCTGCCCATCATCTAGTTGTACGGAAGAGGCATCTCCCCCGCCGCAAGCAACTGCGATAGCTGCCAGAGTAGTGATGAACAACATCAGCAAGCGATTTCTTGAACTGTTTCTAATCTTGGATTGCGGTCTCAACAGGATTTCACCTATTGTCATGTTGGTCCGTATTCCTCTTACTGAGTATTTTCGAATATTCGGGTCTATAAATAGCTTACGACAAGGCTGTAGCATTCGCCATTTTCCTTAGGCATTGTTAGGCGGCAACCTCATGGTCTGCGTGCAACTTGCCTTTGCCATACCTCCAACCATAGCCCTGTACTGTTCTTGAAGGCACGGGTAGGCACAGGTGTGCACGACATATTTTAACGTTCCCTATAGATGGTTTCACTTTAGACTCCCGAGGTTAGTATATGGGCAAAAACTTCAGTTTAAGAAAATTATTGATGATTCAAATTAAGGTGAGTAACATAGTCTAGTCATTTAGTAATTAGAGTCTCTTTATTGTATGTGGACAAAAGTATCCACGAGACACACGTAAGCAATTCTGGCAACAAAGGGCAGGTGATATGCAAACCGTCAGAGTCGCGATCGATGTAAATCCACGCGACATACCAAACCTAGTCTGCGCACAAAGCGCCGACGTCAAAGAAAATCCCGGCTACTCGTCAGCTATCTCAGAGGCGCTGGCCAACGCATTGGGTGTGCAAGAGTTTTTGCACCGCCCTGAGCGCATTGACGAGATTCGACGAGTGCTATGGTAAAAGGACCAGAAAGCGGAAGTCAAAATCCGCGTTCTAGACTAGTCGCTACCGGACCGGCGGCGATGTTCCACCATCGTTCATAAGTCCATGACGACCGGAATATCGGCCGCTTCTGCTCTGGCCTTCGCTGGAAGGTTTACGATGCCTTCTTGCATCCAGATGTACTTTGCGCCTACTTCTATAGCCTCTTCCACTATCGGCATCACCAGTTCCGACCTGCGAAAAATGTCCACCATATCAACGGGCACTGGCACGGACTTCAAGTCGGGATAGCTTTTCTCACCAAGAACTTCAGAGATCATTGGATTTACAGGAATGATTCTGTAGCCCTGCTCCTGCATGTATTTCGACACATAGTGGCTCGGTCTGGTGCTATCAGGAGAGAGACCAATTACGGCAATGGTGCGGCTGTTGGCAAGAGATTCGGATACTGCATCCATGTTGTTCAGACTTCCTTAGCTACTTCCTGTAGGTCTTTTATTGATACATCCCATACACCCCGGCCACTCGACTCTAATAGACGTCCAGGGTGAACCTCGCCCCTTCGGGTGTGTCTTTGAAATCTAACACAGAGTCGGCCATCTGCTCGGATAGCGAAGGGGCCATCACCAGCGCGGTGCGGCCGTCCCTTCCGAAAATCTCGTCTTCGTCATCGGAGTCCGAGATCGATATACCCCAGTCGCCTTCCCCTATCCAAACGGGAGGTGTCGCCAGGCGCAGGAACTTACCCGAACTCAGATTCCTTGCTTCGGCTATGCGAATTAGCTCATCTATGGCACTGTCTGTGACTGTCACTTGTCTTCTCCACTTGAAGCCGATTGGCGCTGCAATTCAATCTGCGAAAATTGATGGCTCTTCAGGACATCTTCAGAGGCTATCCCCATGCCGCAAAAATTACCACATAGTTATTGTAGTTAGCGTGTGATGAAAAATCCAATTTCAAAGACTTTCGTCCAAGATCATACGCTGACCAATCCAGGCCGACGGCGCTCCAAGAAATTAGCATATACTGCTTAACAATCTGATCTGGAGGAGTACACGCTCTATGGGAGAATTTGAGGGCAAGACCGCTATTATCACCGGTGCCAGCCGAGGTATTGGCCGCGGAATCGCAACACACTTGGGCGGTCTAGGGGCAAACATAGTTGCAACTGCCCGCAACACGGCGGCACTCGACAGCCTTGTGGCGGAACTTGGCAACTCCGGCACCCGGGCACTGGCCATCACTGCAGACCTTTCCAGCGAAGAAGACATTCAGCGGATTCCATCTGAGGCGTTAGCAGAGTTTGGAAGAATCGACATACTGGTGAACAACGGCGCCATCATTCACCCCCGACTCCATCTGGTGGATTTCAACATCGCTCTATGGAAAGAGGTCATTGCCATCAACCTCGTGGCGGCGGCAATTCTAACCAGAGCTGTGCTGCCCAGCATGATCGAGAACAGGCAGGGAAAGGTCATCAACATCTCCAGCATAGGGGGCCGCAAAGGATCCAAAGGACGTAGTGCCTACCGGGCGGCCAAGGCAGGGCTTATAAGCCTCACTGAGAGCGTTGCAGCGGAGGTCAAGCCATTCGGGATTGATGTCAACTGCATTTGCCCAGGGGGAGTCGACACCGAGGGCCTGCGAGAGGCTTTTGGAGAGAACATATCCACCGAGGAGCGCGACCTCATGGACGTTTCGGAGATTGCCCACGTGGCGGCATTCCTGGCGTCCAACAGCAGCTCAGCCATCACCGGCACAGCAATAGATGCCTTTGGGGGCGGCAACCCGCTTTTCCGATAGCGGACCTTAATCCAGGCATTCGGCCCCCGCTGCTCAGCCTGAATGCTATCTCCTGTCAGAGCGCCATTAGCAGCGCGCCATTGGCAAGCCTCCCCGCAAATCCTCCTCGCATCACAGCCGCGGCCGAGGTAACAGGCGCTTGGCAATGGCAATTCCTCACGGTCCTCTCACGTAGATGGGCCAAGACCTCTGTTAACCTCCTATTATCTTCATACATCGCTTAACAGACAGGTCGCATAATTTGCTTGGAGTTTCTGTATCTACGTGGAAGCGCAGGCTCTTCTACGGCTGGGTGATCGTTGGCGTCGGCTTCATCTGCCAGATGGTCACCGGGATAAATTTCCAAGGCTTTTCGACCTACCTCCCCCTCCTCGAAAGCGAGTTCGGCTGGAGCAAAGCCCTAATTGCCGCACCTCTCTCCTTAACACAGGTCGAAATGGCCATATTGGGGCCATTCATCGCCTATCTTGTCGACAAGGTGGGTCCGAGAGCAATGGTGACTTTCGGAATCGCCATCTTCGGCCTGGGCCTGGTGCTGTTCGGGTTCGTCCATGAAATCTGGTCGTTTCTTGCCGTGTTCACTCTCATGGCGTTGGGGGCCAGCTTCAGTTCGCTTCTTGTAGTCTCGACCGCCATCAACAACTGGTTCCGTCGAAGTCGCACGCTGGGGATCGACATTGCGACCACCGGTCTGGGGCTCAGTGGCGTCTTTGCCATTCCACTGATCGTTGTCACCTAGGGCGCCTTCGGTTGGCGCATGGCAGCCATGCTTTCAGGCGTCGCCTTCTGGGCAATAGGGATACCGGCGGGCCTTATGATCCGCGACCGTCCAGAGAAATACGGTCTGCTGCAGGATGGCGATCCCCAGCCCCAAGCCCAAGTTCATGACAACGCCTCGGTTGAATCCGCCTCTGAACACTCCCCGCAAAGCGCGGACATGACCGTACGACAGGCGCTGCGTACCTCGTCCTTCTGGCTCATCAGTCTGGGCGTCGCATTGGGAATGTTCGCCATGTCATCGATCACTGTGCACCAGTTCTCGCAAATGGAGCAGGAGGTTGGGCTGTCCAGAGGATCGGCTGCGCTGGTGATAATGATCATAAGCGCTCAACATTGGCGGGCGTCTGTTCGGCGGCTTCCTAGGAGGCCGGGCACCCAAGAGATTGCTTCTGGGGACTGGTATTGCCATACTAATTCTGGCATCGGCCACGAACCTAACCCAGGCTATAGTACTTGGTGCCATCTACGGCACGTAATGGGGGATTCGTACGCCCATCGGCAACGCCTAGGGCAAGAGTTGGAGAAGATTGGTGGGGCATCGTGGACTCGAACCACGGACCTCAGTCTTATCAGGACTGCGCTCTAACCAGCTGAGCTAATGCCCCCTGTAATTGCAGGGTTTTTCTGCGACAATGAGCATTCGGCGAGAAAGCTCAACAAGGAGTCGCCTAATGACGGCTGATGCAAGAGTTATTCTATCGCTATACCCGTCTTGGGATCGAATTCCACCACGATCTCAACCGGCGTGTTGCGCGCCACAATCAGCACCAATGGCTCGGTCAGGCTATCGTTCACCGGCTGATGCACCGAGTCTTGAGGAACGTATATGAAGTCGCCCTCGTTGAGGTCCAGCGACTCCTCCAAATGCATTCCGGTAAGGAATCTCCCCTTGCCCTTAACAACGAAAATCGCTGACTCACAGTTAGTGTGGTAATGGGGGCTGGATGCACATGCTGGCGGGATAGTAGCGATCGCCATGTGAATGCCCTCTGTGCCAGCCAGGGACT
>CAUZQF010000166.1:0-5702 GCA_963581905.1 Dehalococcoidia bacterium | reverse complement strand
CTAGTACTTACTATCAATATGGTGCATAATGGCGAAGAATCAGGCTGAAATAGTCTAGGAAGTTTGCCCTGGGCACCAATTCCTACTTAACAACCGCTTACGAGTGTCAATATGTTCTCAGAATCTTGGGCATAGTTTCCAGAAACGAATATTGAAGACTTCTGCCTGTCGAATCTCAACATATTAATCCAACAACCTTGGTACCACCTCTTGCCAACTAGCTTCAGGTACCCTTGATATTCCATTTGGAGCGCCTTGATGTTTATCGTGGTGGGTGACGACAAATCTGAAGAAGACATTGGTGGGCAATGGATCGGCACGGCTTATGGTGTCGACCCTGGTGCGGGCGAATTTGGGCCTGTGATAGTTTCATCTCGATTGGGAATTTTGCAATCCAATAAGTAATTTCTACCAGCGATAAAAGGCAAGGAGTCTGGCTATGCAGGTCTATTTATTCAAGCGTCTTATGCTCTTCATACCAACGATGTTGCTGGTATTTACCGTGGTGTTCGTGATTCTCCGTGTGGTGCCTGGCGACCCCGCCGTGGCGATGTTGTCGGGGGGAGCGCAGACGGAAAAGGCCTTCACTCAAGAAGATGTTGATCGATTGAAGGCGAAATTGGGCACCGACCGTCCGCTTGTGGTGCAGTATGGCGATTGGCTCTGGGGCCTGGGCAGTCTTGATTTCGGCACCTCCTTCTTCTACGACCAGCCGATCTGGGATGACATCAAGGACCGCTTCCCCATAACCTTCGAGTTGACGGTGTTGGCACTTCTGATGGCTGGTATAGTTGCTATCCCATTAGGAGTCTTATCCGCCATCAAACAGGACTCCTTGCCCGACTATATTGGAAGGATCATAACCATCGGCGGAATAGCCATCCCCAACTTCTGGATAGGCATCCTCATGGTGTTCTTCTTGGCCAACGTATTCAACTGGCTACCTCCTTTGGGCTACACAGATATCTGGGATGACCCGTGGACCAACCTTCAGCAGCTCGTGTTCCCTGCCTTCGCTTTAGCCATCACCCATATGGCCTTTGTGGCCCGGGTAACCCGGTCGGCCGCCTTGGAAGTGATCAGAGAAGACTACATCCGAACCGCCCGCTCCAAGGGGCTGAGTGAAAGGGTAGTCATTTGGCGGCACGTTCTCAAGAACGCTTTGCTCCCGGTGGTCACCGTCGCCGGTTACGAGTTCGGGCGCCTCATGGGCGGCACAGTCTTGATTGAGACTATATTCAACGTGCCTGGCATGGGCCAACTGCTCATCGGTGGGATTAACCACCGTGACTTCCCCATGGTCCAAGGCATTGTCGTCGTGATCACATTCCTTGTTCTGGTAATCAACCTGCTTGTGGACATGATCTATGGAATGCTGAACCCCCGCATCAGGTACACCTGAACATGGGGATCCAAACCGTTTGGAGAGTATGAAATATGAGCCTCCAGCCAGAATTGAACCGGGTGCAGGAGCAGGCCTTAGCAGGGTTGCGGCCCAAACAGGGTCTCAGGACGCACATCTTCAACTTCTACAGAACAAAACCATTGGGTGCTTTTGGGGCAACTATGGCGCTGTTTATATTGATTGTGGCCATATTCGCCCCTGCGATAAGGACCCACGATCCCTACATCACCGATCATGAAAAATTGTATGCCGCGCCCAGCAGTGAGATGTATTTTGGCGGAGATACTTTGGGCAGGGACGTTTTCAGCCGCATCGTAACGGGCGCCCGCATATCAATTAAGGTAGGCCTAATCAGCGCCCTGGTAGGGTGCGCTTTGGGAATGGTAATCGGTGTTTCCAGTGGCTACTTCGGCGGGCTATACGATCTGGTAATCCAGAGGTTGATCGACGCCATGATCGCCTTCCCCGCCCTTGTCCTAGCATTGGCGCTGATGGCGGCCTTGGGGTCTTCTATAAATAACGTGATTATCTCATTATCAATCATCTTCATACCGAGCACAGCAAGGATCATTCGCTCTCAGGCGCTGGCCATAAACGAGACTGACTACGTATTGGCGGCCCATGCGATTGGGGCGGGCCACCTGCGCATAATGTTTCGACACATGATTCCCAACGTAATGGCGATCTTCATCGTCACGTTCACATTCTTGATGGGCGTTGCAGTTATCGCCGAGGCTTCTCTTAGTTTTTTGGGTTTGGGGGTTGGGCCCGACGTACCCTCCTGGGGCGGGATGCTCAGGGGCGCTACTAAAAACTACATAGGTATTTCACCCCTTCTGCCGGTGATACCGGGGCTTGCTATCGCCATCCTCGTCTTTTCCTGGAACGTCATGGGGGACTCCCTCCGTGACGTCTTGGACCCAAGACTCAGGGGGAGCCAGTAGTCCAGGTATTCGAGGGCCATTGGTGATTGGGAGGTTTAGGCCGCTAGCGGCCGGTTGGTATCCATTGCTAAGTGTGGTTAGAACGGCTACCGTGACAAACAATCTCCGTGTGATTACTATCAGGCAAAAAAGAATTCAAGGGAAAATTACAATTCTGGAGGACAACGAATGTCATACCAATTCCTAGGAAAACTGCGGACAGTGATTTTCATTCCGCTGGCGTTGCTATTGCTGGTGCTGGTGGCTTGCGGCTCTTCTGCGACCGCAATTCCCCAGTCAGCGGCTCCGGCCTCCAAGGCTGCGGCAGCACCCACCGCGGTACCATCGAAAGCGGAAAAATCCACTTCCGCGCAGTCCTCATCTAGCTCCGCAGCAGTCCCAACCGCGACGCCTCGGCCGGTTGCCAAAGCCGTGATACCGGGGATCAGTGATGACCCCAAGCGGGGAGGCTGGGTAAATATGCAGGCTTTCGAGTCTCCGGGCTCGGATACATATTACGGTGGGAACAACGCGGATAACACCATGGCCCACATAGGCGCTATCTTCAACCAGATCGTGGAGTTCGACCCGGATACCCGTGACGGGTTGGACCTCAGGGGCGGCGTCACTGAGAGCTGGTCGATCTCTGAAGACGGTCTCACCTACAGCTTTAAGCTCCGGGACAACTTGATGTTCCACGATGGAACGCCACTGGAAATGGAAGACGTCCTCTTCACGCTCACGACTGCCTTCACACCTGACGATCTAGAGTTCACCGAGGTAAGGGAAGAGATCGCGGGCCGTACTCTTTCCGATTCGCAAACGGTCTCCACATACCTGAAGGACTGGGAGGCAGTGGACCCGAATACCCTGGCGATTAACGTGAACTTCCCCACTACCGCCTTCCTGGTCGCGTTCGGCGCCTTCCGCTTCCCGGTAATCTCCAAAGATGCGGTCGCCGAGCACGGCACTTTCAAGGTCCCCAATGAAGGGACCATGGTAGGCACTGGACCCTTCATGTTCGAAGAATACGACAAGGACATCGTCACCGTGGTGGAGAGGAACCCGAACTATCACATAGAAGGGCGTCCCTACCTGGACGGCATACGTCACTACCCAATCTTCGAAGCAGGCACCATCGTCGCCGCTTACAAGACCGAGCAAGTGATGATGAGTAGCGATTTCCTCAGCAACCTGACTGTTCCCGATTTGGTTAAACTTCAGGAAGAGATGGGCGACGACAAGTTAAGGCTCGCCTATGCGGTCGCCCCGCCCTACTCGATGGGCGTAATGATGAACGCTGAAAAGTGGCCCTTCGACGACCCCCGCATGAGAAAAGCCGTTAACTTGGCCTTACACAGGCAACCCTTAATCATCACTCTCTCCGCCGGGAAAAACAAAATGGGGACGCCTATACCCTGCGGCTTTGGGTGGAGTTTCACCTGCGAGGAAGCCGCACAGATGCCCGGCATGCGTGAACTGAACGGGGAGAAGCACCCGGACGACATAGCAGAGGCCCAGGCTCTAGCTTTGGCGGTGGGCGCTGGTCCAGGGACAAAACTGGAGTTCTCCTGTCGCATGGTAATCGAGTACTGCGACATGATGCAGATAGTGAAGTCCCAGTTCCAACAGACTTTCGGCTGGGAACTCACTACCAGGTCTCTGGAGAGCACGGCTGGCTATGACCTCTACAGGGCGGGAGAATACGACTTCGCAATACAAGCCGTCGGCTTCCCCTTCCCGGACGCAGACGCTTCGGCTTCGGCCTTCAGGGAGAATAGCACCTCGCACACAGAGAGAACATTCTTCTTTAATCCGGACGCCGAACCTCTCTGGGCGCAGATAAACACGGAGACGGACTTCCTGAAGCGCAAGGAGCTGGTAGCTCAAGCCAACGCTCTTCTGATCGAGGATAGCTCTTGGGCCTTCGGGTACCACCCGACCGTAGCATGGCCGATAAACACCAAGATACAGAACTTCATCGACCCGACTGGCCGGAGCTCGTATATACAATGGGACCAGATCTGGTGCGACCAGTGCAAAAAGTAAGTACAGCATCGTGAGGACAAGGACCCGGGTTTCCCCGGGTCCTTGTCATTTGCGCCGTGCATGTGATTAATGCAGGAGGTGATTTCATGGTGGACCTCTTGAGGGTGCCGAAGTACTTGATGCCTTTTGGATTCAAGAAATCACAAGTATCTATTAACCTCAATCGGGTCGACGCAAGTCCCGAGAGCGGTCCACTCGTGTGGCAGAAGGGTCTTTCGATGTTTTCCGGGTTTGGAAAAAGCATTGCCAGAGCCAACGCCTCGATGTGCTTTCGTCCCAAGTTTTTGTGATAGCCTTTTAGCTGCTAAAAGAAGGCGGGCACCATCCCCTGACCCAGACTTTGGCCAGCCTCGCGGGCTTCGGACAGTACTACAGTGACAACCTGTCCGTCGAGGTGAGAAAAGGCCTGAAGGAACGGGCCGCACAGGGCCTCTGGGTCGGACCGGTGCCGTTCGGGTACGGGAAGGTGACGATGGATCTCTGGAAATCATCTCAAGTGAGGCCGAGGCGGTTCAGCAGGTATTCTCGATGTACTCGTCTGGCAACAAGACCTACCGGGAGGTAGCCACCTGGTTGAGAGCGTACACGAGACCCGACCCAGGGGACGTGACTCGGACCAGCGCCGCTGCCTGTGTACCCGTTCTACCGGTCTAGGTCGTTGCCTCCGCAGGCCGTCAGGAGTAACACGGCAAATACGGATAAGAAGACGTAACGAAGCATGGGGCCTCTTGTTATGGACTATATCCGGAATAGGTTAAACCAGGGGCCGTGTGGTTAACCGTGGTTCCGCACTCTTTGCAACGTTGTCTATGTTCTGAAAGGTTTGCTCAAACATGCGAGTGGGACTCTTACGGATGGCAATGGATGAAGTCTACTCGCAATAAATCAAGAATGCCGTAATCCCGACGTCCTGCTCGACTAGTACAACGCGAAGGACCGGGTATCGTGCGGTGGGCCAGGTTGGAGTTCGTTGCCCTTCTGCCTCGGTCACAGTGGAGGGCTTGTTATGGTCTTGAAAATGAGCCAAAACCAAGTCCTTTTGGTGCCCCCGATTATACCTGCATTACAGATTCAGCATTCCAACCCCGGTTTTGGAGCGGTTAGAAAAATGCATTGGTCGTCGTTAGCAGTAGTCATGGTGTGGCTACTTTATTGATATACGACGTTGATTGTTCTCTACCGCTATAGGCTGTTCTCTAGCGTCTCTGATTGCTTGAACACGCGCTTCGGTCAACGCCTTAGCAAATGGGTGGTCTCTATTGCCTTTGATGTTTAATGGCAACGATAAACTGCCTAGTAGTTCGCCTTCTAACTCCCAAGGCGTC